>CALHBL010000269.1 GCA_937930825.1 uncultured Bacteriovoracaceae bacterium | reverse complement strand
CACCATTAGAAGAAGTGAGAATATTTTCCACATGGTCAGAGAGTATCTCTTGGATAATCTCCACTATTTCTTTCTCATCATCTACAACCAATAAGGTCTTTGAATTATTACTTTGATTCACTTTCTTGCTCCTATAACTTTCTAATGATCTTTAGTTCGTCTTGTGAAAGACCCATAAAGAAAGCATTTAAAGAGGAGGTATCATAGCGTGATTGTGTTACCTGCGTTGGAATAAACTTTTTAAGGCCTTCAATGGGAGCCAAATTTTTCTTATAAATGAATGTAGAAAAATCATCTGCAAAGGAGATAATTTTTGCTAATGGGAATATTCTAACTCCAGATAAAGAGTTGGGAAAACCATGCCCATTAACCCATTCTCTATGCTGATAAACAATTTGTTTCACTTGTTGAGGCATCTCGCTATTTTTAAGGGCATCGTAGCCTAATAGTGGATATTTCTTATAAATCTCTAATTCTGAATCACTTAAGTTTTCAAAATTTTTGCATCTCAAATGTACTGGTAAGCTCTTCTTGCCAATTTCATGCAAAAGGGCTCCCTTAATGACTAAATTTAGGGAATAGTCACTAGACCAATCTATTCGCCTGATAATAATTCCAGAAAAAAGAGTAGCTAAAAAAATCTGGCTAAGCTCTTCTCTGTGATTTTCTTGAAGTTCATTAAAGTAATTTTGAAATTGTGGGTAGGCTACTATTTGATAATAATGGCCCTCACAGCTTTGAATGAGCTCATTAACAAGGGTTTGATCAAGCCCTTTAAGGTTTATCTCTTTGAGATAACTATTGATAAAAGCTGTTTCGTTCTTAGGCTGTAGATTCAATTTGACCTCATCTTGAGTCGTATTTTTAGTTCTTACTTGTTTAACTGACTTTTATAAAATTCTATTGAGAATAATTTATCACTGTTCAGGAGTTTAGGAAATTAAATTTTATATTAATATTATTTAGAGTCAACTTTCTTAAACTGACACTAGTAGTACGGGATACGATAAAATCAATAAAGGAACTTATTAGAAAAGTTTTATAACGAGAGGTTAGTTTTTCTACAGTAGCGGTATATAAGATATGTTTTTCCATAAGGATACGCTGAGGATGAATGTCATTTAGGCGAGTATTGTCGCTATTTAATTTCGAGTTTATTTGCTGAAAGCAGATAAGGTGTCGTTTTACATAGTGCTAAATGGAGTGCTCAAGCAGCACGAATTTGATTATTTAGAAAAGGTGTTGGACGAAGACTTGATCAAACACTAAGTTCAGGTAGAAACCCGAATCACGTGACAAAGGCCGATAAGAGCGTCGATACTTGGGTATCCCAAGTTATGTCTAAGAATATGATAAGCCTGTCTCCCAAAGATTCTGTACTCAAAGCAATTGAGCTTTTTAGAGAAAAGGGTTTCCATCATCTCCCCTTAATTGACAATAATCTACTGGTCGGGGTTGTTACTGCTACAGATGTGATGTGGAGAGACCCACGAGATTTTGATAATGCAAGCAAGCTTGGTGAGTTTATGAATAAAATTGTTATTGTCTGTCATGAGAATACTCCTTTGGATTACCTTGCGCGGGTTTTCTATACTGAAAAAATTAATGCAATGCCAGTTATTGATGAAAGTGGAGTGTTCATTGGTATGATTACCCACCACGATATTCTACGGTGGCTCTTCGAAAGGCAATAATGGGGAATTGGTCAGCTATAGAAAGTAGGGTGATTAATGCTCAAGCTTTTTAAATGGTGCCCGGGACTGGACTTGAACCAGCACGTTATGCTGGTAAGTGATCGGTTTAATTGGCTTATTTGGGGTATGAATAATGAGGTACCCCTTTTTAATCCTTATTTTTATCGCAGCTTTTTTTAAAAATATATAATCACACTGTTGTGTTCTTCTCCAGGAGCGCAATGTGAGCCTTCATAAATGTTCTTGAGGAAAAGAGATGACTGCTTGGGTCATAAAGCTCTTTCTAAGGGATAAAATAGCACTTGTCGTACGTTTTGGGGTGCAGGTTAATAGAAAAGCTCCAAAAGAAATTAGAATAGTCCTGTAAGCGGATAAGAGCTTCTATCGAAAGTGAATGATTTAAATTTGTAGGTCTTTGAGTTACTAAAGGCCCTTTTATTTCAAAAACACCATCAACATGAACATTAGCTTTGAGAACATTAACTTCCGCTTGGTGCCTATTTAATATCTCATGATTTTAAGTACCAACCAAATATTATAAAGAATCTTGTCCTTTTAAAAATAAAGTATTGTAACTCTTTAAAAGTTCGTGAGTATGTAAGTGTGATCTGTCTAGAGTCGTCTTCAAACTGCCACAGAAGTATGTTTTTAAAATTTTTTACTGAACCCCAAATATATTTCTATGGAATAACTGTTGATGAGTAACTAGTGATGAATATCTTAAGTTTCTCTAACCAGTTTTAGCAATCCAAAGAAGGGTTAAAAAAATAAGGACCAATCAACTGCACTTTGATCTCGTGGTATAAGACGCTTTGATCAAAGCAAAGGAGAGACTTTAGTTAAGGAGAAACTAAAGTCGAGCTGATTATAAAGTGTACGAGCGCAAATCGGCAGAGATAAGAGGAGACAAGTTGGCCTAATTCAGAGACTGTGATGGCCAGATCGTTGTGGAAAACCTCGCTCGGGACGTGCAAAAAGCGTGTAATTTCCAAGGCAGCTAATCTTGCTAGTGCTGCCCCTGCTTGGCTCCGCCTAAGAAGCTAGAGTTAAAGTAGGTTGTACTTCCTATGGTATTTCCTCAGAGATACCTTAGGTAGAGTATTGCCTACTTTCACCACC
>CALHBL010000268.1 GCA_937930825.1 uncultured Bacteriovoracaceae bacterium | reverse complement strand
AGCCCTTTCACTTTAGGCCGTCGAGAATTGGGACAACTTTTTATAACGGCGTTGACTAGTGTTCCTGGCACTAGGTAGTTAGGTTTTGACACTGGGTGGTGCCTTCTTAGCTCCGCCTATTTTTGAGTTTGCCGTCTCTTTTAAGATTAATTCCTCTTTAGACAAGTTTAAAATACCGTAATCACCTTGGTAGCGAGGGGTTGCGTAAGCCTTTGTTCGAAGGAAAGCTTGGCATGGTTTGTGCTTATATACTTGCTATGCAGGTTAGGATGACTTGCCAATAGAATCAGGAAGATAATTATTTTGAAGAAAGGAGCACAAGGATGAAGCTTAACTTTCACTCTCAGAAATCTGTTTATACTAGTTATAAGCAGAACTTTAAAAAATTGGGAATGCTTGTCTTTTTCATTTCTCTCTCCAGCGTAAAGGCAACGACAAGTTTTTCTTTGAGCGGTTGTAATACCAGCTTCAAGGGAATTGTTAAGAGTGTCTCCAGTGCTCCTCTTTCTTCCGCTAGCAAGCTTAATATCAAAATTAAAGTTGAAGAGGTTTTCAGGGGAGATGTCTCGCCTGAGTTTTCAACGACTATGGTTCAAACGAGTTCAAAGCGTTTAAAAGAAGGCGACCGAGTATCTGTAGTTGCTCACAATGGTCTTATTTGTTCAATCAATTAATTTCTACTCAGTAACTTTGGGATTCCAAAGACTCGAATCGATTAGCATACCTAGGATGGGTAAGCTGAGGCATAAATACCAAGGAAGGTGCTATGGTTTTTTCCGCAAGACTTTTAACTATTATCTGCGTCTTTGTTATAGGAGAGGTGAGTGCATTTCAGTTCACAAGTGATTTCAATGCTGGGATCTACTGGTCCTCCTTTCCTATAGGAATGATAAATTATTCGGAAGATGAAAGTGAGGGAACTCTTCTTTCTTCGCTTGTTACAAAAGCAGAAAGAGAGTGGGAAGATGCTGTTGCCCGAAATGTGTGGTCTATAGGAGCAGACTTTCAGTCAGGTCAACCTTCAGGTAACTCCATCCGTTGGTCTAATGACTTTGCCAATGAGACTGGTTTTAATCCTGATACTACACTTGCAGTTACTGTGAGGTACCGCTCGGGAACTTTCTTTACTCAAGCTGAAATTATATTAAATGGGAGTAATCAAGCACTAAGAGCAAATGTAAATAATATCCTTTATCAAACGCTATTGCATGAACTCGGGCATGTTGTTGGACTTGATCATTCGAGCTACGACGATGCTATAATGTACGCTTCTTTAAATGGAAATAATCAACTTTCTAATGATGATCAAGAAGGAGCACTCGCTCTTGTTGATGAATCAATTTACCGGCAATCGGTAGGTTTTATTTCGGGACTAGCTAAGGGGGAAAGTAAGGAAGGCAATGCTCTTGCCTGTGGCTCTGTTAGTTTCTTAGACGACAAAGGTGGCCCTGGGCCATTAGCGGCGCTTCCCACTCTTATGATTACCTTTCTTTTAACGGTGCTATTCGCCAGATTTTCAACTAGAAGCCGGAAGTTTTTGCCTACAATCTAATCTTTATCAAGTAATTCATTTTAATTTTTTCTTTTGTCGATAAGTCAGTATGATCGATAAAGAAAAATACATTCTCTATCTTCAACTTAGCAAGAGACTTGATTCTGGCTTTATAAGAATGGCCGCGGAATTAAAACTCTACGGGGTTAATCTTATTCCCGTTCAAGTTAAAGAGATAGACCACTTCCTGACTACCTCTAAGGTGCCTCTCATAGTGCTGACTAGTACTTTAACGAGTTGGAAAAGTTTTCATAAGGCGAGGAAAACCGGACTAGATTTCTTTTTGAAAACTGGCAAAATTAAAATGTTCCACTTTAATTCTTTTAAAGAAATAATAGAATTTAGGGCCCTTCATCAAAAAGACTATTATCAAATGATTCCTTTACCTATAAGATTTAATGAAGCCGTTCTTGCTGTACTCTCTGATTATGAGAAAAGTACTGACAATGACAATGCTTGGCCTGGTGGAAAGCGCTCAAAGCTTCCGACAATGAATGGTGAATAGAAGTTATGAACCTCTTAGGTAATTAATATGAATAAAGTAAAAGTAGATGATAAAGTTCTCAAACTGCTTACTATCCTTCGGCTTGATGCCCAGAGAGTTTTCGAGAGAGTAAAGTATCGTGAGGCTGAATATATGCATCACTTCTCTGCCAAGCGAACTCGAGATCACTTTCCAGAAGTTTTTAAAAACCGCTATGACGAGGCGACGATTAGCGACCTCTTACTATGTGGCGAAGAAGTTATTATAGGTCTCGATCAATTCTTCTTTAAGGTCGATGAATTGAAGTGGTACCTCATGGTTACTAATGATATGCCTGCGACTGTTCACGAGCACGTTCGCCATGGAATTCGTGAGCTTGAAATAGCCTATGATATTCTTCAGCTGTATATAAATGCTGAACTAGAATCCCTTAGATCTCGTGAGCCAGCTGAAAAGATAGATGCGCCAACTTTAGAGATGTTTCCAGACTTTAAGTAAGGATAATTCAAACTCGCCCATTACACTAACTACTTCACTCAAGTAATGACCTACTTGGCCCGTCGTGGAAGTTCCTTCCTGATGAAAGAAGAGCTCTTTGGCCTTATAATAGCGTCATGCATAAAAAGTTTCTTATCATTCTCTTTATTATTGGTTCCCAACTTGGGACTCAGGCAAATAGCCCAACGATACCAAAATCCATGGGCCTCTTTTCAGGGCGAGTTTCTAGAGTGAATGATCAAGCAGGCTTAGTAAGGCTTAAAGTTGACTTCACTAATATGAAGTACCTCAATAAGCGAGATAAGGTTGAGTTTTGGGATGAGAGGGGATCCGAGCTTAAGTGCAAAGCCTATATTATCGGAAAGTCCAACTACTACATTCTCTTAAAAGTCCCTGAGTTTAATTTTTGTCAGAAATTTCTCTTCGTAGCAGAAGGTGTCAATTTAAGGTTATTTAGCCAGGATTTACTTAATAATTTAGTGATGGGGGGAGAGCTCGTTAGAATTCTTCTAAAAAAACGCTTGGCGTTAAATTCCCGTTTACTTGGTAATCAAAAAGAGCTTGATAATCATATTGAGAAAGTGAATGCCGTTAATATGCGCTATAAGGTTATTAGAGATAAGCTTGAGGCAGAATGGCGTGAGGAGCTAGGGTTAGTTGAGGAAGACCGTCTCAGCACCTTTAGGAGCTACAAAGATCTTCAGGGCAGAATTCTCGATATTGATAATAAACTAGAGCGCTACAAAATAGAGGATAAGAACCTAAAAGAAGATCGGTGGTCTTTGGACCCAAGGCTCTACTACTCAAAGTAAAAACCTTTTAAATTCAGTATTTCGCTGGGCGTTGTTACGCTTTCCCTTCAATTTTTGTCAATTATCCATTAGTGTTGTGTGATTTTCAAATTTGCATAAACAAAAAGGATAACAGAGATGAAGTTGAAGACCAGACTTATTATTGGCTCACTCCTAACGCTAACCCTAATTTTTGCAAGTTCTTGTAATAAAGACGATGCGACTAAATCTAGTAAGAAGAAGGCTTCAGCCTTAGGTGGCACATTCAACTATAATCTCGGGCAGCAGCCTACAACATTAAATCCGCTGTCATCATCAGATTATTACGCCACTATGGTTCAGAGTAATATAATCGAGGGTCTCGCAGCTAGAGATATTGATACTTACGATTGGGGGCCAGCACTTGCAACTAAATGGGAAATTTCTAAAGATGGACTCGTTTATACTTTTACCTTAAGAGAAGGTGTTAAGTGGCATGATGGTAAGCCCTTTACAGCTGAAGATGTGAAGTTTAGCTTTGATGCTATTGTACATCCTGAAAATAAATATCAAACAGCGCATTCAAAGTCTTATTACGAAAATATTAAAGACTGTAAAATTATAGCTCCGAATAAAGTTCAATTTACCGCCAAGAGAAAGTACTTTGCTAACTTTGATGTCGTTGCTGGCCTTAGTGTTGTGCCAAAGCATCTCTATGAAGACCCTAATGAAGACCAAAAGAAACTCCTTAATAAGTCTCTTGTTGGGACTGGCGCTTATTCTTTAGGTGAATGGAGAAGAGGTAAGTATATAATCCTGAATAAGAATCCTAATTGGTGGGGTAATAAAATAAAGAAGGGTGAGTATAACTTTGCTAGAATCAGAATGAGGTTTATCAAAGAAGGGAATATTGCCATTCAGCGCCTTGAAAAGGGTGATCTCGATTATAATGCGCTTACTGCTGAGGAATTTGTTAAGAAGACTTCAGGTAAGAAGTGGGGCAAGAGTGTCAAGAAAGTTAAGTATGAGAACTCAGCTCCAAAAGGTTATGGTTTTATTGCTTGGAACCAAAAGAGTGATCTCTTTAAAAAGAAAGAAGTGCGTAAAGCTCTTTATCACTTGATTGATCGAAAGAAGATGATTGAAAAGTATGACTACGGCCTTCGCCTTCCGGCAACTGGTCCTTGGTATCAGCAGTCAATCTATGCAGATTCAAGTGTGAAGCCAGTGCCCTTTGACCCTGCAAAAGCACTAGAGCTTTTAAGAGCTGATGGATGGAAAGATTCTGATGGTGATAATATTCTTGATAAGAAAATTAATGGAAAAATCGTTCCTTTTCGTTTCACGATCCTAGAGCCAAATAAAGAATTTACAAAATACCTCGTTACTTTTCAGCAAGATGCTAAGAAGGCCGGAGTTGATGTTCAGATTAAAGTTGTTGAATGGAATACCTTTATTAAGCTCTTAAATGAGCGCAAGTTTGATGCTGTTAGATTGGCCTGGTCAGGGGGAGCTGTTGATTACGATCCCAAGCAGATTTGGCATTCTTCATCAGCAAATAATGCAGGTTCTAACTTTATTAGTTACTCCAATAAGAAAGTAGATGCCTTAATTGATAAAGCAAGAGAAACAATGGAAAGAGAGAAAAGGATTCCAATCCTTAGAGAAGTCTTTAAAGAAATTGCTGCAGATGTTCCTTATGCCTTTCTCTTCAATAGTAAATTTGGTTTCTATGGTCACTCAGATAGAATTGAAAAAACTAAAGATACTTTTAAGTTTGCTGTTGGAACTGATTATTGGAGCCTCAGCCTTTAATTAAAGAATTTAGGCTAAGTTTGTTAGGAGCTTATTTTGTTACAATATATATTGCGGAGAATACTTTTGATGTTACCCACCTTATTTGGTGTAACTCTCATAGTATTTGTCATTATTAACCTTGCGCCTGGCTCGCCAGTTGAGAGAAAACTACAGGAAATGCAGTTTGGTGGTACTGGCTCGAGCGGAAGCGAATCAAGCGTTGGCTCAAGTAATGATAGTGCAGTCTCACAAGAAGTTATAGATGCCCTAAATAAGCAATATGGTTTTGATAAGCCAATGCATATTCGTTACTGGATATGGCTAAAGAATTTAGCGTCTTTTGATTTTGGTGAATCATTCACTTATGAAGAGCCGGTAACTGACGTTATTATGAGTAAATTTCCAGTGTCTCTTCAGTTTGGTTTAATTTCATTATTTCTATCCTATCTGATTTGTATTCCTCTTGGAGTTTTGAAGGCCATCTACAATGGCTCTAAGTTTGATAACGCCTCTAGTTTGTTGATTATGGGGATGTATTCAATTCCTGGCTTTATGTTAGGTATCTTGTTGATCGTCTTCTTTGCTGGCGGCCAATTCTTTGACTGGTTTCCTGCTGGAGAGCTTTACTCGGATGAGTATATGGATTTGAATTTCTTTGGAAAGGTTGCTGATAGAGCTCATCACTTTGTCCTTCCTTGTATTTCGTACATGATAGGCCAGTTCACAGTTCTGACTATGTTACAGAAAAACTCTCTTCTAGAAGAAATTAAGAAGGATTATATTCGTACGGCAAGGGCCAAAGGCTTATCAGAAAAAGTTGTCTTCCTTAAGCATGCTCTCAGAAATGCTCTCATTCCAATTGTTACAGGGATCGGTAGTTTTCTTTCGGTTTTCTTTGCGGGCTCACTTTTAATAGAAACAATATTTAACCTCGATGGAATGGGTCTTCTAGGCTTTCAATCCGTCTTAGAAAGAGATTATAACGTTATAATGGGCCTGACCTTTGTTCAGTCTCTTTTGATGTTGCTAGGTAACCTCTTAAGTGATTTAGCCTATGTTGTGGTTGATCCAAGGATTGATTTTAAATGATAGAGCGACTATTAAAGACAGATTTAGCTAAGAAAAGATGGAAGCGTTTTAAAGCGAGAAAATCAGCATTCTACTCATTAGTGGCCTTTATCGTCATGATCATTATGACTATAACCGCTCCTATGATTGCTAATAGCAAGCCACTCTATCTCTCTTACCAGGGCAAGAGCTTCTTTCCCATTTTCCTTAACCATCACCCTAAAGAATTTGGGATTACTGATGCCTTTGTAGTGGATTACAAAAATCTCGACCTTAGTAAGGATGGGGGCTTTGCCATATGGCCAATCATTCGTTGGAATCCGTTAGAAGCGAATGCATCTGTTGATAGTTATCCTTCTCCTCCGACTTCAGAAAACCTAATGGGTACTGATGAGTCAGGTAGAGATGTTTTTTCAAGGATTCTCTATGGCTTCAAATATTCTATAAGCTATGCTTTTCTAGTTTGGTTCCTAAGTCTCGTTATTGGCATTGGATTTGGTGGAGTAATGGGTTACTTCGGTGGAAAGGTCGATATGGTAGGGCAGAGGTTCGTTGAGGTCTTTAGCACTATACCTACTTTCTTCTTGTTACTTATTCTAATATCAATCTTCACACCTAATATGATTCTCCTGGTAACTATTTCATCAGTTTTTGGCTGGGTTCCGATTAGTTACTATATTCGGGGAGAGTTCCTTAAAAATAGAAAGAGAGAGTTTGTTGAAGCGGCCAAGTCTATGGGTGCAAAGAATAGGACGATCATTTTCAAGCATATTCTTCCGAACTCTCTAGTTCCTGTGATTACATTTGCTCCCTTTGTTATTTCAAGCAATGTGATTTCACTCTCTATGCTTGATTACCTAGGCTTTGGTCTTCCCGTTCCAACTCCTTCTTGGGGAGAACTATTGGCCCAAGCACAGAAACATTTTACCATTGCATGGTGGCTTGCTGTTTATCCAGCAGGAGCACTCTTTACGACTTTGACTCTTCTCAACCTTGTTGGAGAGGGAGTTCGAGATGCAATGGATCCAAATATGAATTAATAGAGTCGAAAAAGTGAAGTTCGGTGAGATTCCGACACTGTCCCGCAACGGTAATGAAGAGGTTTATAGTAGCTATAGACCTCAGCTATTTTTAAAAGTAGCGCAAGTCCGAGCCTTTCTCTTCTTTCACATTTTCCCGAGGAGGAGTTATGAGCAGTTCTGCTTACAAATTATTTTTATTTTCTATTTATTTAACTAACTCAATTTTTGCGAAACCTATTTTTGTTACTGCTGAGCAATTCGAAAGACCCTATCTCGAAAGCACCAGTAGTATAGAGCTCATCACAAGAGAAGAAATTGAAGAAAGTGGAAATAATTCTCTAATCGAACTTTTAAAGTCTAGAGTTGGCTTATCAATACCCACAAATGGCCCCTTTGGAAAAGCAAGCTCAATTCAAATACGAGGGGCCGATGGCCGTCACACACTCGTCCTCATTGATGGTGTAAGGGCAACAGACGTTACAAGTATTTCAGGTGGGGCAAGACTTGAGTTTATGGGTCTTGATCAAATAGAGTCTATTGAAATACTAAGAGGTTCTCAGAGCGTTCTCTACGGCTCAGAGGCCATAGGTGGTGTTCTTAAAATCACGACCATTAAAGCTGAGTCAAAGAAAGCTAAACTAAAGCTGGCCTATGGAAGTTATAATAACCGAATAGGATCAGCATCGATTCAAGGCGGAAAGAAACTTGAAGACTTCTCTTTTAATTATTCTCTAGGTGCCGGCATACAGAGGGTCGATGGTATCTCTGCTTTTAATGCTAAGAAGACAGTTGGTGCAGATGAGGATGGGCTTAACCAAACGAACTTCACTGGAAAGTTTTTCTTGAAGAAGAAAGAACATTCTGTGCTTGTTGGTTTTCAATTAACCAATTCACTCTACGAGTATGATGATGCTTTGGCAGACAATCCGACAAGTACTGGAGAGTATGAAGATACTCAGCTTTTTTCTGTATACAGCTATGAGAAAAGTGATTTGGTTAATTTCAATTTGAGCTATACACAAAAAGATGTAAACCGGGACCTAAGTGGAGAAAATAGTTTTGGTAATTTTAATTATCTCTATAAAGGTAATTTTAAAAGACTGGAGCTTAAGAATAGAATGAAATTTATTGAGGGAGGAGAGTCAATTGTAGGACTTGAACTTGAAAGAGAGAGTGTGGATGCTCTAGATGTTAAATTAAGCAAAACTCAAACAAGAGATAGAATCGCTGGGTATATTAATCACTATCAAAAAATTGAAAGTTTGATCTTTGAGGCAGGATTACGGACCGAAAGATTTCAAGGATTTGAAGAAGAGCTAGTTTATAAAACGTCTCTTGGTTATCGCCTTGGAGAATTTACAATTAAGGGAAGTTTCGCAACAGGGTTTAAAGCACCCAGTCTTTATCAAACATTCAATACCTTTGCCCCTTCTAATAAAATTTCACATGAAGAGTCCCAAAGTGGTGAGGTTGGGGTTTTATATGTCACGCCTGAGACGATCTTTGAGCTAACTCTCTTCGAGATAAATTATGATAACTATATAGACTATGACCTCACATTAAATCGTTATGTGAATCGTGGTGATTTTTTGCAAAGAGGAATGGAAATAAACTTGGAGCATGATTTTAAATACTGGGGATTCAAAAGTTCCTACACTTATCTGAGGTCTAAAAATATCTTAACTGGAGAGTCTTTGATTCGCAGACCAAAGAACAAGATTTCTTTTTCAGCAGATGGAAGTCTATCTCAAAGCATTAAGCTCGCAAGTCAATTTGACTATATTGGAAAGCGAGATGAGGTTAATAATCAGCTGCTTCCATCGTACTGGACAGTGGGGCTGGTGCTTTCCAAGGACATTGCTAACTTTAAAGTAAAGATGGCCCTTAATAATATATTAGATCGCGAATATGAAGAAGTTTTAAACTTTCCAGCAATGGGTAGAAATTATCTTCTTAGCTTTAGCGGGCAGTGGTAATGAAGATCATTCTCTTTCTCATATTAGTACCGTTCTCGCTTGAAGCGCAGTACGTGTCTATGGCGCCATCAATAACTGAAAGTCTCTATGCTGTAGGGCTTGGGCATAAGGTGATAGGTGTAAGCAAGTACTGTAATTTTCCTTTGGACGCTAAAAAGAAGCCTCGCGTAGGTACTCCCTTTACGCCAAATCTTGAACGCTTAATTTCTCTATCTCCCGAAAGGGTATTTATTCAAAAGACTACTGATGCTTTATTCTTAGATAAGCTCAAAAAACTCAAGTTAAAAGTCGAAAGCTTAAGCTTCAATACTTATGAAGATATTTTAGGTAGTATCGTAAAACTCTCGAAGCGATCTAAAAGCACCCAAGGCGCGCAGCTCATCAAAGAGATCAAGGCCAATGAAGCTCTGTTAAAATCATTGAGCTTAAAAGGAAGAGCACTGATTGTTATAGAAACCAAGATAAAGCATAAGAAGCTAAGCGAATTAATGGTTGCAGGGCCCAAGACCTATCTTGGTGAAATTATCAATATGACAGGATTGCTGCCATACTCAACTAAGAAAGATTACTCTTACTTTTCTCTTGAGAAACTCTTGCTAAATCCACCTGACTATATATTTATGATTAAGACCTCTGATAAAGATAGGATTTCTTTTTTAAACTTTTTGAAAGAAAGAGAATTAAGTGGAATTAAGGTCGTCTCCTTGAGTAAGAACCATGCTAATATTCCAGGGCCTCGAATTCGTTTTCTTATGCGAGATATTTATGACTATTTTAAAAATTAAAGATTTTAATGTAAATCTTGATGGCCTTCACTTAGTTCAAGATATTTCCTTAGAGATTGATTCTATTAGCACTACTACTATTATGGGCGCAAATGGCAGTGGTAAAAGCACTCTCTTGAATGCTCTTGCTGGAATTGTGACAAGTACCTACGACAAGTTTGAGCTCCTTGGTAATGATATTGAGCAAATGAAGAGGGCACAAAGAGCAAAGCTCTTGTCATTTATGCCCCAAAGAGCTGAGATCGATGGGAATCTAATAATAGCGGATTACTTTCATTATTGCAGATTTCCGCAAATGGAGTCCTTCAGGCCATTAATATCAAAAGAGTATCAACTGAGAGATTATATTCTAGAGAGCTTGAAAATTTCAGACCTTCTTGAAAGAAGAGTGAATCAGGTTAGTGGTGGGGAGCTAAAGAAAGTCTTGATAGGAGGAGCTTTCTTTCAAGGAAGCTCCCTAGTTCTCTTAGATGAGCCTTTTCAAGCATTAGATCCTATTGTCAAAGTGGAAGTCGCTGATTTTATAAAGATCATCTCTAATGAATTAAAGGTGAGCACTATTATGGCCTGTCACGACCTTTTTTGGGCCAAAGAACTCTCTAATAAGGTCTTATTTTTAAAAGATGGGCGCTCTTTAGGTTTTGGTTCTGCAGAATCAATGATGACTTGTGCAAAATTAAGCTCTTTATATGGGCAGGAACTTTCTCTTTTTAAGGACGAAGAGACTGGAAGAGAGACCTTCTTTCCAAGGATTAGAAATGATCAATAAGAAGGTTATAAGTATGATAATGGTTGTTCTTTCTTGCTTATTGGTAGGCTTTCTTACAGGGAGTGAGGGATGGCTTCGCCTACCATTTGAGTCTTCCCAGCATTCCTTTATCTTCTGGCATTTAAGACTTCCAAGAACACTTCTTGCTTTCTTTGTAGGAGGAGGTCTTGGAATAAGTGGCCTTGTTTTTCAGGCCCTCTTTAGAAATGCCCTAGCAGGTCCTTTTACTTTAGGGGTTGCCTCAGGTGCCTCGTTTGGTGCCTGCTTAGGAATATTCTTACTCACTAACCTCGGCCTCTATTTTTCAATTGGCTTCTTCTCCTCAGTTACGCTTCTTTATTTCTTGGGGGCCCTTCTAACTGTTGGAGTAATTCTCTCATTGAGTCACTTTAAAAGAGGCTTTAAGCCAAATTCTCTTATTCTATGTGGCGTGATTGCTAGCTTCTTTTTTTCAAGCTTAGTTCTTCTGCTTCAGTTTTTGGCCGAGCAGTATGATGCTAAGAAAATGCTTCAGTGGATAATGGGAGATTTGGCGGTTACGGGCTTTGGGCCTTGCTTTGTCATCGGTAGCTTAAGCGTTACTTTACTTTTGTATTTATCCTTACAGACAGGAAAGTTAAATATTATTTCAGTGGGTGAGATCTTTGCTGCTACAAAAGGAATACAAGTAGAAGCTCAAAGGCGTAAGCTTTTCATCCTAACATCCTCATTGGTGGGAGTTATAGTTTCCTTTGTCGGCCCGATTAGTTTTGTTGGGTTAATTATTCCCCACTGGATTAAGGCGAGATATGGACAGAAGTTTGAAAGAACTTTAATTCCCTGCTTCTTAGGTGCTGGCAGTTTTCTTGTTCTCTGTGATAGCTTAAGCAGAGTTCTTGATGGAGGGAGCGGCCTACCTGTAGGCATAGTAACCTCATTCATAGGTGCTCCCTATTTTCTCTTCATACTGCTCAAGGATAAGAGTTTATAGCTCCATTAACCTTAATGTTGTTGATTTAACTTTATCTTCTCTGAGGTAAGAAATCTTTACTTTGTCACCAGCTTTATACTTTTCAAGTACATTAAAGATTTCATCATAATTATTAACTTTCTTACCATCAATAGACAGAAGAATATCTCCTATAATATAGCGGCCTCTGCGATCTCTTTGCATGCCCTTAAGTCCTGCCTTGGCCGCAGGCGATTTAGGATCTACGTATTTGACAACAATTCCCTTTCTAATTTCGAAGTAATCCTTAAGACGGTTCTCAAGTAAACCAATACCTAAGCCAGGTCTTTTAACTTTACCATTCTTTATAAGTTGAGGGACGATGCCTTTGATAGAGTCAACTGGTACAGAGAAACCAACACCTGCCGAAGAACCTGAGTTAGAATAAATCATAGTGTTCATGCCGATAACCTGCCCTTGAGAATTATAGAGAGGGCCACCTGAATTTCCTGGATTAATAGAGCAGTCAGTTTGAATCATTCCGTGAATTGTTACGCCGCCAATACCTCTAATCTTTCTTTCAGTGGCCGAGACGATCCCTGAAGTAATTGTATGGTCTAGGCCAAAAGGGTTTCCGATGGCCATGGCCTTTTGGCCTACTTTAAGAGAGTTTGATTTTCCTGGAATGATAGGAAAGAGCTTCTTTGGTCTTTTCTTTAACTTTAGAACGGCGATGTCTTTTTGGGGGTATACTCCTACAACTTCAGCTTCATAGGTTTCCTTGTCTTTATGAAAAGAGACGATGAAACTGTCTCCGCCTTGGATCACATGAAAGTTTGTTACAATATGACCTTGATCATCCCAAACAAAGCCTGAGCCAGCTCCTGCAGGAACTTCTATTTCTTGCGCATGAGACCAAAATCCAGTCCTTGCTAATTTCATGTTACTTACGTTTACAACAGATTTTACATTCTTCTCAAAGACCGAAATAGTATTTCGCTCAGAGGCCAGTAAGTTTGCCATTTTATCAATATTCTCATCTTTTTCACTGCTGCCAAATAAAGCGTAGCAATTTTGAGTTATTAATAATAAAAACAATGTCATTATTCTCATTTGTTGATCTCCGTGTTTGTAAGATAAATATGCCTTAAGTGGTCACAAATGCTCTTATTATATATATAATTTGACCTTTAAAATATTTCAAGAAAGCTTTGTGCAAAATCTTTGTCAGGAAGCAAACTACAGGAGATAAGTCCTTGGAAATTAAGTACTTTAATCGAGAGCTAGATAAATTAGAAACTGAGAAAGTCTATGGTGATAAGGCAGTAAGCTGGCTCTATGACTCTGCTTCCGGCAGAGCACTTACTAACTTTTTAATAAGAAAGCCTCTTAGTCAGGTGTATGGAATGGTCCAAAACAGTTCCTTAACCGAGAGAAAAGTGATCCCTTTCATAAGAGATTTCAATATAAATATGGATGATTATAAGATTGAGGAAGGCCGCACGCCAGAGGCCCCTTTTAGCTCATTTAATAATTTCTTTATCAGACAATTTAAAGAAGGCGCACGTGATTTTTCACAAGAGAGCAATGTGATGCCAGCTTTTTGTGAGGCCCGCTACTTTGGGCATGAAAGTTTAAATAACGAAGTGTCTATACCTGTAAAGGGAAAGAATTGGCTGGCCAAGGATCTCGTGGCCAATGAGAAGTGGGCGTCAGTTTTTGAAGATGGCCCCTGCCTACTCGCTAGGCTTTGCCCCGTGGATTATCACCGATTTCACTTTCCCGTCTCCGGCAATATCTTAGATGATTATAGAGTCTCTGGCTTACTTCATTCTGTTAATCCATTGGCGTTAGCTAAAGTACCAGAAGTTTTCTCTGTTAATGAGAGGCATATTTCTATTTTAGATACTCCTGAATTTGGAAAACTGGCTTATATAGAAGTCGGAGCAATTTGTGTTGGTAAGATTGTTCAATCGCGCGAGCTAAAAGGAAGTTTTGAAAGAGGAGAAGAGAAGGGCTACTTTCTCTTTGGAGGCTCAACGGTGATAGTGCTAGGGGAGAAAGGGCGCTGGACTCCTGACTCAGTTGTGATCGAGAATACCAAAAAAGGTACTGAAGTTTATCAGAAGCTAGGAAGCCCAATAGCAAAGGCCTTATGAGAGAGAGTGTTAACGTTGATCATTGTATTATTGGCGGCGGGGTTGTGGGTCTTTTTACCGCCTACTTCTTACAAGAGAAATTCCCCAAGGATACGATCTGCCTATTAGAAAAGAATGTCTTCTTAGGCGAGGGCTCAACAAGTCGAAATAGTGGTGTCCTTCATTCGGGAATCTATTATCCTAAAAATTCCTTAAAACATCTTTTGTGTATAGAGGGGCTCTCTTTTTGGAAATCCTGTGAACTCTTTGATGAGGAGTCAATTAAGACAACAGGTAAGTATATTTTTGCTATGAATTCTACAGAGCAAGATAGGCTTGATTCTCTTAGAGAGAAAGGCATAAATAATGGCGTTGAGGGACTAAGGTTTGCAAGTAAAGTCGAGCGAAAAGAAATATCTCAATATGTAAATTGCAGCTCAGCTCTTTTTTCTCCAAGTTCTGGTTTAGTGAATGTTCCTCTTATACTGAAGAAGCTAGAAAACCATTTAGATTCTAAAGGTGTGATGATAATGAAGTCTCACGGAGATTTTTCATTGCGTAAGAGCAAGAGTGGCTTCACTGTAGAATACCCTGATTACGATATTGAGGTGAGTAATTTATTTAATTGCGCTGGGCTCTCAGCAGTCGAAATAAGAAAGAAGTTAAACTTGAATGAACTTTCCGATTACTACGTAAAAGGAAGTTACCTTTCTACTACTCAAAAAATAAGTCACCCAACTCTTTTGTACCCTATTCCTCCGTTAGAGATGAAAGGGCTCGGGGTTCACTCAACGATGAATTGGGATGGGACTATTAAGTTCGGACCAAATACACGGGATGTAGAAGAAGTGAACTACTCTTTGGAAGAAGAGGATTTGGAAAGTATGAAAGAGAGTGTCATGCAGATGTTTAAAGGAATAGAGCGCAGTAAGCTCTATCCTGATTACAGTGGAATTAGGGCCAAAGTTAAGAAAGACAATAACCTGTGGACTGACTTTTGGATTCGAAGTGGAAAGGAGTTTAATATGCCCGGCTACTTTGAAGCCTGTGGAATTGAATCACCTGGCCTGACAGCTTCTCCTGCCATTGGGCGTAAGATGGCCTCCTTTGTTTATTAAGAGGTAATCAGCCGATACTTATTAATATAGTAAAAAGGTCGGTTAGCTGCCATCTCAATTAGAGCACTTTTATCAAAAAACCCTAATTCTCTGAAAGGATTGAACCGAAAAGTCTTAAATGAAGACTCTATATTTCATTGTGTTTATATCTTTTCTTACAGGCTGCTCTGGTAAAAATGTAGGGTCTAGTAATATTCACTTAGTAAATTCCTTCTCAACAACGAGTCATTTTACTGGTGGTATCCAAATATTGGCGACCAATAAGGAAACTGATGAGAAACTTAGATATGACTTAGAGGGCACTACTGAGGTTCTCATTCCTAATGGATTGTGGGACTTCTTCTTCATCGGTTGGGAAGGGGCGATTTCTTTTTCAGGTGAGAGGAAGTGCGGAAGTATTAAAGACGCTCTTCTAGAAGGAGGAGAAATCGAATTAAGCATGGAAATGTCTAAGGGTAACTGCGCTGATAGTAAAGACTATGTAGATGAGTTCTTAGAAAAGAAGCTCGAATTACCATCTCTATTTGTTCAATTGGGAAGTGGTTTTGGACCAGCCGTTGTTGATGCCAGTTCGAATGATTCCTGTGTTTCACCAAAAGAAGATTCAGCAGGAAATATATTCTGTGTAGGGTATACAAACGGATCATTATTCGAAACGAATGGGGGAGGGGCTGATCTCATTTTAATTAAATTTGATAGGTATGGAAGAATCTTATGGGGTAAGCAGTTTGGTGCTACCAACCCTGGACCTGGAGCTGATAGCTCAGGCTCTGAGTTCTCAAGTGCATTGGTTATTGATAGTTCAGATAATCTCTATATTGCGGGATATACTGACGGAGCGTTTGTAGAAGCAAATGGTGGATCTAATGATATCTTCGTATTAAAAATTGATAATGATGGAAATAGTATCTGGTCAACTCAACTGGGAGCTAGCACGTATGCAAGTGGAGGGAGTAATACTCAAGCTGATACTCCAAGGGCAATTGCATTAGATAGCTCTGGTAATATTTATGTTGCGGGTTCTACCTTAGGTAATCTTGGTGAAGCGAATGGAGGCTTCACTGATGCTTTCATCTTAAAACTAAGTCCAGCAGGAGCAATTGATTGGTTGACTCAGTTAGGTACTACAACCATAAGTGGAAGTGGGTCTGCGGGAAGTGATTCCTGCTATGGCCTTAGTATAGATAGTATGGATGGTGTCATTTGTGCAGGTGCTACTGATGGCAATCTTGGGGAAGCTAATGGTGGTAATTTTGATGGCTTTGTTGTGAAGCTAAATAGCTCAGGAACTCTTAATTGGATTACGCAATTTGGGAATATAACGACTGCTGCTGGTGGGTCAAATGCCGGACTAGATGAATTTTATACTCTAGCTCTTGATAGTTTAGATAATATTTACTGTGGTGGAAAGACTG
>CALHBL010000267.1 GCA_937930825.1 uncultured Bacteriovoracaceae bacterium | reverse complement strand
AAATAATAAAGATGCCCATGCAATAACTAAGACCTATAAGAACTCGGCCCAACTTTGGTCTGGCCTTATTATTGATCAGTTGATTAAAAATGGTATTTTTGATTTCTTCCCAAGTCCTGGTATGAGAAACGCCCCCTTACTCAAGGCCATAGCACTCAGTGACCAGGCCAATATTTATACAGGTATAGACGAGAGGGCCCAGTCTTACCGGGCCTTGGCCCATACCAAATTGAGTAAGAGACCTTCCGTTTTAATCTGCACCTCAGGCACGGCCCTTGCCAATTACCTCCCTGCCATAATTGAAGCTAGAAAAACTCACCTGCCTCTCTTTGTCCTCAGTGCCGATAGACCTGGGGAGTTACTTGCAACAGATGCGAATCAAACGATTAATCAAATAGAAGTTCTCAGAAATTATACAAAGTCCTTTTGGCAAGCTTCTGAGCCCCAAAGTGGTTTTCCTCCAAGAGCTCTGGCCGGAAAAATCTCATTTCTTGTTAATGACTCCTGCACCGAACCTATGGGACCACTGCATATCAACTTACCTTTAAGAGAGCCCCTTGATGAAAGTGCTGACGACTTGAATTCTCAGTGGGTAGAAGAAATTGATCAGATTATAAAATTAGAAGGACCTGCTCTATGCTTTCCAACGATTCAAAAAGAAGTAAATCCGAAACTCATAGATAATCTTCACGAAAAATTAAGTACGGCAAAGAGGCCCCTTCTCATTTTTGGCCCACTTGACTCCTATGCCCAGCAGCACACAGCTGAAGTTCGAAAGCTGGTCAATTTATATGGCGGCAACTTCAGCTGCGATATTACCAGCGGCCTTAAGTTTGGCTTTGGCAGTAGCGAAGGCCTAATCCCAACTCTTGATCACCCGGAAGTATTGAGTCAACTACATGAACAAAGGCCTGACTTCATCCTTCACTTTGGCCATCGCCTCACTTCAAAGCACTACTACAATTTCATGCAGCGAGAGCTTGAGCAAAATCCGCAGCTCTCCATTCTCCTTATCAGTGATGGCCATTATCATGAAGACCCAGGCTTCTCTTTCACGCAGAGATGGAATTTTTGCCCAGTGAAAATCATCACACTTCTCAATGAAAAAATGGCCAAGCAAGATCCTCCGCTCACAAAGAAGCGTCCTTTCTTTGACTGGTCAAAACTTATCAATAAGAAAAGGGCCCTTATTGAAGACGGCCCTTTAAGTTATCCCTTTGTTAGTAAGAATGCCGTAGAGATATTAGATAGTCCTCAAACAGCATTCATCGGTAATAGCACCTTTATAAGATCCTTTGATTCCTATGCAGCAATCAAAGCTCCGTTAGCAAACTGGACCGTCGTAGCTAACAGAGGAGCAAGTGGTATTGAAGGCCATCTTTCCATGGCCTTAGGCATGCTAGAGTGCTCACAAGAACCCTGCGTTGCCTTCATGGGGGATGTCAGCTTCTTTCACGATCTTGGCTCCCTGACTAAAATTGCCGAGCTCTGCCATGCTCCACAAGTAAATCCCCTACTCATTGTCGTGGTTAATAATTTTGGCGGTGGCATTTTCAAACTTCTCCCTATTGGAAAAGACCAACAAGGAGCTCACTACCTTGATCTTCTCACCACCCCTCATAAGCAAAGAGTAGCTCCCTTAATTAAATCCTTTGGTATCGAATGTGAAACTATTGAGTCTAAAGAGGCATATGTCAGTTCTTTGAAGAAATGGAATGAAGCGCCCCATTTAAAAATTCTAGAAGTGCTAGTCAAGGACCAAGACAATGCTCAAATCTATGATCAGCTCAAAACGGTTAAACTCTAATATGAAGAATCAATTATGGATTAGTGCCGCCAGACCTAAAACACTACCTGCCGGCTCCGCCCCAGTTATCCTCGGTCTTAGTATCGCCTACTTCTTCACCGGTCACATCAATTATGGCACAGCACTCCTAACTCTTCTGTGCGCCCTTGGACTTCAGATCTCTTCCAATCTTATTAATGATTACTATGATGGCGTAAGAGGGCTAGATGATGGCACCCGCCTTGGTCCGAAGAGGCTGACAGCAGAAGGTCTCGTTACCCCAAGGCAAATGAAGCATGCCTTTATCATTACTCTGAGCGCCAGCTTTATTCTTGGTCTCTATCTCATGTTCATAGGAGGCGCTCCCATTGTCACGATTGGCCTGACTTCCCTCTTCTTTGCTTGGGCCTATACGGGAGGGCCGATGCCTCTAAGCTACATAGGCCTTGGAGAAGTTTTTGCCTTTATCTTTTTTGGGCCAGTGGCCGTATGGGGTACATACTATATTCAAACCCAAAACTTTCATTTCCCTAGCTCTGTGATCTTTGCAGGCACTGCACTCGGCTTGCTCTCAAGTGCCTTGATGGGTGTTAATAATCTACGGGACACCTGGCAAGATAAGGCAAAAGGAAAGACCACAATCTCAACACTACTTGGGCCAAGAATAATGAGGAAGTTGGTTTTTCTCTTTATCATTCTAAGCCTCTTCTTTACTTTAAAGATGATGAATGGTTTGGATTTATCAATCATGGCGCTAACGGCCCCTATTATTCTCTTTATGCTCTTTTCTAAGCTCTGGCCGCAAATACTTTACAAGTCACAGGGCCAGCAACTCAATGATACCTTGGCCAATATTGGAAAGTACCTCTTTTTAAGCTCTGTCATTTCATCCCTTACACTTATCCTTAATCGGCACTGGTAAGGAGTAGTATGAAGTTCTCTATCTTTGATGCCAAACTCCCCTTTACTCAAACTGTTAAAGGACAAAGCTCAAACTCCTTTCAATTTGCTCGCTTTCAAGTAGACTCAAATAGTGCAGTGGACTTTTCATGCTTTCCAGGTTTTTCAGATTTTGATTTAGAGCAGACCTGCTTTGAATTTAAACAGGCCCTGGAAGATTCTTCTTTTAGGCCAACGTCTCTTTCTTCGCTCTCTAATATCAAACACCCTAATCCTCATGTGGAATTTGGTCTTTTTCAATTCCTACTTAATCAACTGCAGTTAGAAGAAAGAGAGACACCAAGAATTTCGAGGCTTATCAAAAAGAGTGATGAATTAGTGGCCATAGCTAATGAAGGCCATCACACAAGTATTAAAATTAAGATCAACGCAAACTTTAATGATTTTTCTAATATGATAGTTCAATTAAAAGCAGCGTTAAAATTATCTGCGAAATTAAGCTATAGACTCGATGCCAATCAGAGATTAACTCCTGAGCTGCTCAATAAGTACTATAAACTCTTAGAAGAAAATGACCTTACGGCCCAACTTGACTACTTTGAAGAACCCCTAGCTGGGTACGCTCAATATAAGAAATTAGAGGCACAAATCCCCATTGCTATTGAAGAGAGTTTAGATCACTTTCTTGCTGATCAATCTGACTTTTCTCCGAAGGCCATCGTCTACAAGCCCTCCCAGCAGGGATTGAGCCGACTCAGCCAAATAAAGAAGCAAAAGATAGTGATAAGTTCTTGCTTTGATCCAAGTTCGGCCTTTAGAGCAACAAGCTTCATCGCCCAAGACTTTCCTGAAAACCAACACGGACTATCTGCAAGAACAAGTGATCAGGATATTAACTTTATAAGAGATCTGAATCTAGACTAGAGAAGATCTCTCTTTACTTGTATTCAACACCTAACTCATCGGCGATAGAACTAAAACCCCAGCTATTCCTACCTTTCACTACTCCGCTCTCACCAGTTAAATACTGATAGAGCGTTGGTGCTAGCACCCCATTAACTTGAGAGACTATCGGATCTTTCGATTTAATGGGGGTCCCCCAAAAGCCAACAAAGGCATCCTTTTCAAAGTAATGTTCACCCGCATGGCGCCCCG
>CALHBL010000266.1 GCA_937930825.1 uncultured Bacteriovoracaceae bacterium | reverse complement strand
AGCGCTGTCTCCAAAGTCCAAAAATACTTTCAATGTGAATATTCCCATCGAGAATGAATTAGAAGGGCTTGAGAAAGTTTCTGATGATCTTCTCTTTGTCATGTCGCATATTCTTAAGCATGAAAATCTTCTTATTTCAGAGATTGAGAAAACAACGAATCTTCCCAAGGGCATCGTTAGAAATGCAGTCAAGATAGGACTTGAGAAGAAATACTTTTTAAAAGACCAGCATAGCCGCTACATGATTGATATTTCTTCCCAGTATGGATTGATACGCTACTTGAGATTGAGGAATTTTGTCTATGGAAACTGAAAAAGATATATCTCTAATGATCTTTGATTTCTTTAAGTTTGATAAGATCATTATCTTTATTCTCCTTACTGTCGCTATTGTGGCCATTGTGAAATTAGTGACTCACTGGTCTTCTCAGATGCAGAATAAGTTTACGAGTAAGAGGCTTGCCATCTTACAACTGACAACTGTCTTCTCTTTCGTTACTTATCTCTTTGGAATAGTCTCGGTCTTCTACCTCGTCTTTCAACCATCAAAGGAACTCCTCGTTGCTGTCGGAGGCTCTGCAGCTGTTGCCTTTGGTTTTGCTCTAAAGGATCTTGTAGGGTCGATGATTGCTGGCTTTATTCTACTCTTCGATCGCCCTTTTCAAGTGGGGGATAGAGTAAACTTTGGTGATGTCTATGGCGAGATCAAAAATATTGGTCTTCGCTCTGTTCGCTTAGTCACGCTCGATGACAATCTTGTGACGATCCCAAACTCTAAGTTCTTAACTGATGTTGTATCAAGTGGAAACTCTGGTGCTCTTGATATGATGGTTGTTACCTGCTTTCATGTTTCCATCTATCAAGATTTAGAATACGTCAAAAAACTACTCCACGAAGTCGTGATCACCAGCCGTTTTGCCTTCTTAGAAAAACCTGTTTCTATGACCTTTGAAGAGATCGCACTCTCTAATAACTTTGTCATAAGAGTTAATTTGAAAGCCTATGTTATTGATGTGAAATATGAAAAGGCCTTTTTAAGTGATGTAACAGTTAGAGGTTCTAAGACTTTAAATGATAATGGGATTACAAGGCCTATAATTAGCACTGAATTAAAAGAGAAGGCCGAGTAAAACTCGGCCACTTCTACAGAAGCAGTACTGTTTCTTTAACAAGATTTACAAAAGTAGCGCTTACTTGATTGGCCTGGTCTTTAATATCAGAGTGATCAAGTTCCCCTTGATGAATACCTGCGGCCATATTCGTGATACAGCTAATCCCTGCTACCTTTAAGCCGCAGTGGTGAGCAGCAATGGCCTCAGCAACTGTTGACATACCGACCATATCTCCACCGAGTCCTCTATACATTCTAATCTCTGCTGGTGTCTCATAGCTTGGACCTAATACGCCAACATAGACTCCTTTTTTCAAGTCGTAGGCTATTTTCTTTGCCGCTTTCTTAACAACTTCCTGCAGATCGAAATTCCAGGCATTGGTCATATCCGGGAAGCGAGTGCCTAAGCGCTCTGGGTTTTTACCATGAAGCGGGTTAGCACCTGTCAAATTGAGATGGTCTTCAATGAGTATTAAGTCTCCTGCCTTATATTTAGAATTGATGCCACCGGAGGCATTGGTGAGTATTAAATTCTTAACCCCGAGAGTCTTTAAGAGTCTCGTTGGAAAAACAACTTCCTCAAAGCTATGGCCTTCGTAAGCATGAATTCTTCCTTGAAAGACTAAGACACTCTTACCCTGGATTTCTCCGACAACTAGGCTTCCAGCATGTCCAGCAACAGTTGTCTGATGAAAGTGAGGAATATCGTTATAGGAGATCGTTTTCTTATTTTTTAAGGAATCCACAAAGAGACCAAGTCCACTTCCTAGGGTGATGGCCGTATCAGGAATACTTAATTTTCCTTTTATAAAAGTACTGGCCTCTTCAAGATTTGAGTAGAGTTGTTCAGGGCTCATTTTTTCTCCGATTGCGCCCAAGCGCATTGTGTTTCATGAATTAGAGGGGAGCTTTTTTCAGGCTTCTTGAGAGCAAATGAAATATCTTTGTGGATAAGATCAGTGGCGATCTTATTAACGATTTCCATTTGATCTGGATTGTGATGAATACTAACGAGAGGCTCTCCAGTTTTAAACTTCTCTCCTATTTTCTTATGAAAAATGAAGCCTACGCCAAAGTCTATTTTATCTTCAGCTTTGGCCCTTCCGCCGCCTAGACTTACGCAGTGAAGTCCTATATTGGCATTATTTATCTTCTTCATATAACCAGAATTTGGGGCGGTAACAACAGTGACATTCTTGGCACTAGGTAAGCTAGAGTAATCATCAATTACTTTTGGGTCTCCGCCTTGCATTTCAATAAGCTCTCTAAAACTTTCAAGGGCCTTGCCTGACTTGAGTGCCGCTTTTGCTTTTTTGATACCTGCCTCGTGAGTTTTAGAAAGGCCGGCCAAGAAAATCATTCCTCCAGCAAGATGCAAGGATAAATTAGTTAAGTCTTTTGGACCATTACCTTTAAGGGTTTCAATTGATTCAATAATCTCAAGTGAATTTCCTACGGCATTACCAAGGGGCTGATTCATATCTGTTAGCGTTGTAAGCATATTCTTACCGAAGCGTTTTCCTGTCTCCCTGATTGATTTAGCAAGCTGGCGGGCCTGGGTTTTATTCTTCATAAAAGCACCACTACCTACTTTTATATCCATGACAATTCCCTGAGCGCCTTCAGCAAGTTTCTTTGACATGATGGAAGCTGTAATAAGGGGAATTGATTCAATAGTCGCCGTGACATCTCTCAGGGCATAGATCTTCTTATCAGCAGGAGCTATTTCTCCTGTTTGACCTATGAGGGCCATGCCCATACCTTCAACATTATTCTTAAATTCATTTAGGGAAAGACTAGTTTTAAATCCTTTTATTGATTCAACTTTATCAATTGTGCCACCAGTATGCCCAAGGCCGCGGCCTGCGATCATAGGAACTCTTACGCCGCAAGCATGAGCGAGGGGAGCGAGAATAAAGCTAGCTTTATCACCAACTCCTCCAGTTGAATGCTTATCAATAACATGCTCTTTTTCAAAAGTGAGAACAGAGCCGGAGTAGAGCATAGCATCCGTAAGAGATGCCGTTTCTGCAACACTGAACCCATTGAGATAAATGGCCATCAAAAAAGCACTCATTTGGTAGTCAGCGACTTCTTCAGTCAACATTCCCTTAACCATCCACTTGATTTCTTGATCATTTAACTCGAGGCCATCTCTTTTCTTAGCAATAATTTGATATGCACTACTCATTGGTGACTCCTAAGCTTGACGTTATGTCGATTTCGCTTCACGATAGTTAATGCGACAGTGTAAAAACTTAAGTATTTAGTGGCAAACGAAAGCTTTATTTTATTGGTGAAGAGGCCTATGAAGAACGCAATTCTTATACTTTCTTGTTTCTTTGTGATCAGTCAGTCTATGGCGCAGGATGGTGATGATATTCTTGGCCAGTCGATGGATGATGTCATAATCGTTGGTATTGCAGGTGGAGCTGGCGCTATTCTAGGTCTATCGACTCTGTCCTTTGTTAGTGAGCCTAAAGACCATCTTAAGAATATCGTTGTAGGTGGCGCTATTGGCATTATTGCAGGGGTTGCAGCAGTTGCCTGGATGCAAGCGACAAAGAGTCAGAAGACTTATGAAAGTGGAGCTGCTCTCAACTACGAGGATTCAGAAGGCTTCACAACAGCAATGAGAAATAATTGGCACGACAAAAACCACTATGAATTGGACACTAACCTTGCTAAAAATAGTATTTTAGCCTTGCCTAGTGTCAATTTTCAGTTTTCCTTCTAGTTAAGTTAAGGAATTCCCAGCTTATTTATTGATGCTCTGATTAGGCCTTGGACAGTTGAGGTTATGTAGTGGAGCGTTTTATTTCAGTTTTTGGACTCCTCTTTATGGTTGGAGTAGGTTTCGCTTTTAGTAGCGACCGCAAGAATATCAACTGGAGAACAGTGGGATCAGGGCTTATTCTTCAGATCACTTTGGGTCTTCTCATTCTAAAAACTTCGGCCGGGCAAGCGGCTTTTGAAGGGGCCCGCAGTTTTTTCACAAGCATTCTCAATTATACTAACGAAGGCTCTGCCTTTATTTTTGGCCCCTTAGTGGATACCGGTAAATTTGGTTTTATCTTCTTTGTCATGGTTCTTCCTACAATTATTTTTATGAGCTCCCTTATGAGTATTCTCTATCACTTAGGGGTCATGCAAATTATTATCAAGGGGACGGCCAAAGTGATGGTAAAGCTCATGGGAACTTCTGGTGCTGAGTCTCTCTCAGCTGCGGCCAATATATTTGCCGGTCAAACAGAAGCGCCTTTAGTGGTTAAGCCCTTCATTAAAACAATGACGAACTCAGAACTCTTGGCCCTCATGACTGGGGGCATGGCCACCGTTGCTGGGGGTGTACTTGCGGCCTATGTGGGTATGGGAATTGATGCAGGCCACTTGCTCGCGGCTTCAGTGATGTCAGCTCCGGCCGCTTTAATTTGTGCTAAGCTTTTGTTACCTGAGTCCCAAAGACCTGAGACTACTGGCCAAGTTTCTTTTGACCTACCAAAGACTACCGCCAACTTAGTTGATGCAGCTGCCTCGGGAGCAGGGGATGGACTCAAGCTCGCTCTCAATGTGGGGGCCATGCTCTTGGCCTTCATTGCACTGATCGCTCTTATTAACGGATGCTTTTCTTGGTTGGGAGGTCTCTTGGGTTATCCGCAATTATCAATGGAGCTTATTTCAAGTTATCTCTTTGCGCCCATTGCTTTTATCATGGGGGTTCCTTGGGATGAG
>CALHBL010000265.1 GCA_937930825.1 uncultured Bacteriovoracaceae bacterium | reverse complement strand
CTGTTGGGGTTCTGGATTATTTAATGGGGAATTAGGCTACGGTAATACTAATCGCGTAGGTCACACTGGAGGTCAACTTCCAAGTGATGTCGGAGATGTTTCCATAGGTGAAGATGTCATTGCAGTTAGCACCGGAAATGGTATCAGTTGCGTGCTTCTTTCAACCAAGGGAGTTCGCTGCTGGGGCGATGGCAGTGACGGGGCTTTAGGTCAAGGGAGCACCAGTGACTTAGGTGGTGCAGTAGGAACGATTCCAAGTCTGATAGATGATATTTCTATTTTTTAAAACCAGTGTTTATAAATTTTACTAATCATATCTCATAGCATTGTTAATTATCATTAATATGAAACCTTCTCTATAACTAGTGAGCATCATGAGTAAGAGCTCAATGCTTATTCTTCAAGGAGGGTTTTAGTGAAAGAGTTATCAAGAAGAAATTATTTTAAGAAATCAGTCTTATCAGTTGGGTCGTTACTCTTGGCCGCTAAAGGCGTAAGAGCAAATTCCTGTCAATTAACCCCTGATCAAACAGAGGGGCCTTTCTATCCCATTGAAGATCAAATAGATAAAGATAGTAATTTAACTAGGCTTACTGGGTCCCAAAAGCAGGCCAAAGGGCAAGTTATTATCATGGCAGGTGTTGTTAGTGATGAAAATTGCCGGCCCGTGGAGAATGCTCTTGTAGAAATTTGGCAGGCGTGTGAAACCGGAAAGTATAATCATCCGAGTGATCCCAATCCTGCACAGTTAGACCCGGATTTTCAATACTGGGGGCGCTCCGTAACAAATAGTAGGGGAGAGTATAGCTTTAAGACTATTAGACCTGGCCACTATAGAGCAACATCGAGCTGGATACGGCCGGCCCATATTCATCTCAAGGTACACCGAAGAGGTTATGAAGAGCTCACGACTCAAGTTTACTTTAAAGATGATCCCTATAATTCAAATGACCGTATTCTAAATTCACTTACTAAAGTAGAGCAAAGAAATGTCATTGTTGATTTTAAGTCCTCTGAAAGAGATGGAATTAGA
The DNA here is from genome assembly GCA_937930825.1 of uncultured Bacteriovoracaceae bacterium. Lineage (GTDB taxonomy): Bacteria > Bdellovibrionota > Bacteriovoracia > Bacteriovoracales > Bacteriovoracaceae. Next base: position 3,472 of record CALHBL010000265.1, on the reverse strand, counting down.
TTGGACGAAACTCTAAAACGCGGGGAATTTAATATAACGATTAGAGGTATTTAATTCTCTCCAGTAGCGGTATATGGCCCTCCTGTAAGAGTTTTCAAGTATTGAAAACTCACTAAAAGACTTGTATACCCGGATGGTATTAAGATTTAAGCTCCACACCAGAGGTGTGCTGCTTGAGTTCCTCTCCAGTAGCGGTAGTAGGGGCAATCTTTACCGAGGTGGTCCACAATGGAGTTATTTGAGGATTGATATAGAGTATAATTAGTATGAAATACTTTACTCTTATCACTTTTTTATTTTTGTTTTTTTCAACCGCTGCTACTGCTCAAGTTCATGAGGTAGAGGGACTTGATTATTTGGAGTCAAAGCGCTCCTTCTTAGTATTTCATGAAAATCTCGCCCGCTTCTTTCTCGAAGTTGACTCCACCCAAGAGTACCCCTCGGGGGATATTCAAGAAGGTCAGGGTGTAGTTCTTAAGAAACTTTATAACCTTCTTTTAAAAGAAGCTTACGCTGCTAACCCGAGTAACTTGTGCTACTTTGGTGGCTGGCCTTCATTGAAAGTGAAGGGTGTATGTAGAGCACCTTGGAAGCATGCAAAAAACCCTATCGTGTCAGCATTAAAGCCCACTTATTCTCCTGACCAATACTGCGGTCCAAAGAACTCATTTAGATGTAATCCCCTTATCTTCGGAGCCGGGCCTGGTAATGATGGAAAAGGGCAGTGTATTACTTTTAAGAGTATTCGCGATGTCTCCAAAATCTGTCATAAGGCATCTAAGAGAAAATTTGGCGCTATCTTTGACAAGTTAAAAACGGACGATAAATACGCACAGAACTATAGAAAAATGATTGGTAGTGTTGTTGAGTTTTGTCTTAAGAACGAAGGCTACTCCGCCTGCGAATTCTTAATGAGCAGTGTCGCCAAGCAATTGACCGCTGCTTGCGATAGAGGTCTAACTCCCTTTGATATGCTCAATAGTAGGTCCATTGTTCAGCTTGTTAATTTCTTCCTAAAGACGAAGAACGAAACTGCGGCCCAAGCAAAGAAGAGGGTACAACTTGAAAGAAAGAAAACAACAGTTGCGCCTAAAAAGAAGGCCGCTAAAGCTAAGAAACCAAAACCTAAGAAACCAAAACCTAAGAAAACCAAGAAGTCTAAGAAAAGAAGTCGTAAGTTATTACCGATTGGTGGACCAGTGAAAACGCGGCTACCAGACAGAGGTGATGGCTACTATACTAAATATGTTAATGGAAGAGCTAACTTTGGCACTGCCGGTGTCATTCAAAGAATTCAAATGGCCGGAAAAGCGTTAAAAAAGCAGGGTATAACGGCTTCAATTACTGAGATTAGCCGCAAAGGAGGGACAACTCCTGGTCACAAAGAGCATCAGGGTGGCAAGGATGTGGACTTAAGGTTCGTCGATAAGCATGGGAATGCAAGACAATGTACAATTTATCAAAAATGCTTTGATAGGAAAAAGACCTTTCAGATGGTTAAGGCCTTTATTGATGCCGACCCTCGTAGTATCGATGCCATCTGGGTAGGAGATAAGAAATTGCAAAATATGATTAACTCTTACCTTAAGAAAAGGCATGGTAGAAATAGAATTACACGGTATAGTAGTAAAACTGGCAAAGCTTATAAAGAACATCTTTGTGCTGGTAGGAAGGGGCATCATGATCATATTCATCTTAGTTGGGGGAGATAAATGAAGTTAAGTGTGATTCTCTTTCTAATTATTTTGAGCTTTTCTAATTCAGTATTAAGTTGTGAAATCACCAGTGATTTTAAAATACAGGATTATGGCGGTTATAACGACATCAATCCTAAAACACAGAAGATTGAACTGGTTAGAGGCTTTGTTGATAATCTCTCCGCGCCAACCCCTAGACTTGTTAAATTATTCTTTAAAGAAATAAAGAGTTGTGACCTTGATAAAATTAAAATAACAGCGGAAGTTCTCATGGCAGCTAATGAGATTGGTGATGAAGATAATCATGGAAATCATGCTATACCCAAAGAATCAAAGTGGTTGAAGCTTAAGGAAAAGACTTTTAAAGTTCGAAGAAGTGATGGGCAATTAGAAATTGGTCCTATTAAAATGGGTGAGATCTATGACACTGCTCCTAAGGGTCAGTGGTATTGGAAATTTAAGCTAGTAATCAACAATCAAGAGTTTGTCATTCCAAGTCTAGTCATTCACTAAGCTATTCAAAGAAGGGCCTCAAAGCTTCTGCGCTCCTCAAGTCTCCTGCGCCTGTAGGGTTGACTGTAATAATACCCGTGAAATAATTTAAAAGAGTTTCTTGCTTAAAAGATTTAAGATTCTGCGTGTATTGAATTCTATCAAGATGGTTTTGAACTTTAGTAAGGATTTCGTGATCTCTTTGATCATGGAGCTCTAACAGTATTTGTGGTTTAATTATCAGCGCCACTTTCTTTATTTGAAACTTAATAATCCATCTGGCCATAGACTCAAAAGACTTTTGGTATTGATCGGATGGTGCGGCCGTCTCATCCTTCAATCTCTTAATAAGCCAGTCTTCAAGACGAAGAGATTTTGCTTGCGCAGACTGCAAGAAGGAGTGGTCTCTTAAGAGTGCAGAGGCCTTGCTTGTGACTTTAAGGGCATATTGCTGAACTTCTGCTGAGTTAAGTGTAGAGCGTCCTGCCACTTTAAATGTCTTTGCTAATTTATAGAGCTTACTGAGCATAAGGTTTCTATGATCACCTTCATGGGAGACAAAGAGCTGCTGGTTCTGAGCTGCCTTTTGATCAAGCTGGGCAGGATTATATTTTCTGGCAAATTGGCGTGCAATGCCTTCGTACTTGATAATATCTTTTAAGACCTTATTCTTCAACTGAGGAACGACACTGGTTTGAATTGTTCTCACAAATTGATTGTAAACACTAGGGGCACTCTTCTTGAGTTCAGCCGTGCTAGTTGTATCTGGGCCACTGAAACTAAGAGATTTGATCATGATCTCTAGCCCTGGATTTTCGGCGAGAATCTTTTGAGCGGTCTTTGAAAACATTCTTTGATTCTTGAGTTTTGCTTGGGCGACAGACTTCATCTTATGGGCAAAACGATGAACTTCATCAGACATGAGAATATTGTCATTATGTGGCAACCTGGCCGAGAGATACTCAAATTTAGAAACTTCTTTAAGAAGAAAAGCGAGCTTAATACGTTTCTTTTGCAGATCATACCATCTGGAGTAAATATCTGTGAACGAGCTCCCCTTATAGTGAGGAAAGCCAATTTGCTGGAGCTGCTTACCAAATTCATGACGTGCGTACTCAACTCCTCTACCAGTGGCCAAGAACTCTTTGAGTGCTTGGTCTTCCTTCTTCCTTACTTCTAAATCAAATTCTTTCTTTGTTATTGTGAAGGCCTGTCTACTGTCATCTTTGGTGGCGTACATCTCAACCATTTTAATATAGCCATACTTATAAGCACCATCTTTG
>CALHBL010000264.1 GCA_937930825.1 uncultured Bacteriovoracaceae bacterium | reverse complement strand
GAAGGAGAAGACTTTCTTGCCCAGTTTGATTGGGAATCTTTGGAGCGCTACTTATGTGGTCTCTACTGTCATTTTAAATTGAGAGAGGTGAGCATCTCAAATAATGGGCTTAGTTTTTCTAATCGATTTGGAAACTCCTGGGAATTGTATAATCAGCTGGATGAAATTAATTTTGGTAAAATTCCTGAAAGTAGAATCGAAGGGGGAAGTGAGCGCTACACCCTCATTGGAATTGATTTTTCAGTTCTTATTTTAAAGGCCATAGAGCAGCGGGAGCTCCGCTTTTATTGGAAGCGATTTATTATGGATTTTATCCAAGGTTTAGAAACTCAGAAGAAGCTTAATTTTAGAGCATTCCTACATGACCCCAAGAAAGTACTCTTATTAGTAGATGTTGATGAGGCCGAAAGTACATTATCTCAAATGAAGGCATACTGTTCACGGTATCCTTTTTGGCGCTACTTTGAAGATGCCGATGTTGTTCTGGGCGCAAGTTTAAAGCCTGAGCTTCAATTTGTACCAATGTCTCCAACTGCGATTCAAAGTTGGGCCGCAAGTCAGGGCGACTTCGAGAGCTCTCTCCCTTTAGAAGGGACACAGAAGAAGGGCAAGAGGAAAGTTATTACCGATAATTTCTATCACCACGGTAATGACAAAAGTATGTAATGAACTCAACCAGACAATTAAGTCAGTTAACTGTTAACCTGAGCTACTTGAAGCAGAATATCTTAGAGCTAAGAAAGCTTCAGCCAGGTAAAGAGCTGCTCTTTATGGTTAAAGCAGACGCTTATGGCCATGGACTACTTCCTATTGTTCAATTTTCTTTTGAAGAAGCTGGTGTGCGATCTTTTGGGGTTGCCTGCGTAAAAGAGGCGCTCACTATTCGCAAGGAGCTGCCAGAACTAGAGTGTGACATCTATGTTTTTAGTGAAGTGGCCCTAGATATTAAGAGTAATAAAGAGCTTTATCTAAACTATAGAATTTTTCCCGTTATCTCATCCCATACAGACTTAGATACTTTCTTGAATACCTATGGAGACCAATTTAAATTCTTTCCTCTATGTCTAAAGTTTAATACGGGGATGAACCGCTTAGGCTTCTCATGTGATGAAGTGGCCCTTGTTGCTGAAAAAATAGTGAGCAGAGGCAGGTCAGAGATTTTTCATTTGATGAGTCACTTTGCAAATTCTTCTTTGTCATTAAATAAGAATAAGAGAAATGGAATTCAAAGAGATAGATTTGAGAATATTAAAAGAAAGTTTGGTGAATTAAATATATCCTTTAAGCATTCCTCTCTTGCTAATTCTGGAGCGCTCGAGCAAGGCTTTAAGAGTGATGATGACTTTATAAGACCAGGGCTAATGCTCTACGGGCCAAGTAGCCTCTCGTTAAAGCATAGAGATCTCGGTATTTGGAAAGCAAAGAATATCTCGAAACTTGAAACAACAGTAATTAAAGTATTTCCAGTGAATAAAGGCGATCCTTTGAGCTATGGAAGCACTCCTTGTCCGGAAAGTGGACAGGTGATTATTCTTCCGCTGGGTTATGGTGATGGGATCAATTCTTCCTATCAAAAGGCTAAAATTAATTTTGGAAAATTTGAAGGACATGTTTGTGCCAGAGTATGCATGGACATGATAACGATTCTTGTGAGTAAAGATATAGAGATCAAAGAGGGCGAACGCCTAGCTATCTGGAGCTACAAGGGTAATAGTTTAAATGATCTTAGTATTCAGACTAAAACTATACCTTACGAGTTGGTTATACAGCTTACTTCACGGGTCCCCCGTGTTTATATGACTGGCGAAATCGATTTAAATAATGAAAATTCATCATCTTGAAAATTAGACCATAGGCCAGGGATCAGATAGACTTATCTGAATGGCAAGTAAGACAGCATCCCATTCACAAAAGAACTTTTTTATTCGCCAAATAGAAGGCCTTGGGGCCGCTATTCTAGATAATCTCAATGGATTTGGCAGTTTTATTACTTTTGTTTTGAACGCTCTCTTATGGCTTTTTCGCCCTCCGTTTCGTTTAAGGCTTTTCTTTGAACAACTTTACTTTGTTGGTAATAAGAGTATTTTTATCATTGCACTCTCGGGCTCTTTCACCGGAATGGTGATGGCCTATCAAACTTATTTCGGTTTTAAACTTATCAGCGTTGACTCACTGGTTGGACCTGTTACGGCCCTAACTTTGGCTAAAGAGTTAGCGCCTGTTTTAACTGGTCTTATTGTTGCCGGTAGGGCCGGCGCTGCAATGACGGCACAAATCGGCTCAATGAAAGTTACCGAACAAATAGACGCTCTAGAAGTAATGGGCATTAATAGTGTTCAATACCTCGCAGTTCCAAGAATTGTTGCAGGAACAATAAGTGTGCCGATGCTCTCCGCTCTCTTTCTTTTTATAGGAAATGTTGGTTCCTATATAGTAGGGACAAAATTCTTAAGTATTGATGAGGCAATGTACCTCTCAAAGCTAGGAGAGTTCATGTTTCTTGGGGACATATGGCAAGGCTTAATCAAGGCAACATTCTTTGGTTTCTTAATCTCTTGTATTGGAACTTACTTTGGCTTTAATGTAACTAAAGGTGCGGAAGGGGTAGGTAAGGGCACGAACCTTTCTGTTGTATGGGGAATGATTATGGTATTAATTACAGATTACTTCTTAACCAGTTTCTTGATTCACATTCTTTAGATGCTCACCTTCAACAATCCGGCTATTCGTATAGAAAATCTTACTAAAACCTTTGGCGATCATACTGTCCTCAATAATTTAAGCTTTGATATACCGAAGGGAAAGATTACTACTATTCTTGGATTCTCGGGTGCCGGGAAATCCACTCTGTTGAAGCATATTCTAGGTCTAATTCAGCCTAGTTCAGGAAGAATCACGGTTCTTGATCGCAACCTGGCCGCCTTGAAAGACGTAGAACTTAGAGAGTTTCGACAAAGCTTTGGAATGCTCTTTCAGTATGCTGCACTATTTGACTCTTTAGATGCGATTGAAAATGTGGCCTTTCCACTGAGAGAATTTACCAAGCTATCTAATGATGAAGTTCTTTCTCGTTGTAGGAATCTTCTTGAGTCGGTAGGCTTGGAGCCAATTTCTTTTCATAAAATCCCCAGTGAGCTCTCTGGTGGGATGAGAAAGAGAGTAGGGCTTGCTAGGGCCTTGTCTTTAGAGCCAGATATAATGCTCTATGATGAACCGACTACTGGGTTAGATCCTATAACAACTCATATGGTTGATAACTTGATTCGCTCTACTAGTGAAAAACATAATAAGAGAGAGATGACCTCAGTTATTATTTCTCATGATGTAAAGGCGACCTTACGAATTTCTGACTTTGTGGCTTTTCTTGATCGTGGTAATATTGTGGAGTACTTACCAGCTTCAGAATTTGCACAGTCTAAGAATGAGCTCGTGCAAGAGTTTGTTAATTTGTAGCTCTTTAGCAAGGATGCGATAAAGATTTATGAATGAATTAAAAGTAGGACTCTTGGCCATAGTGACGATGGCCTCAGTCGTTTACATGTCATTTAAAGTAACCTCCAATCAGTCCGGCTTTGGAGAGTATGTTCAATACAGAACGATAATTAAAGATGCCTCAGGTATTTTTCCTAAAACTCCTATTAAAGTGGCCGGTATCAATGCTGGTAGAATTAAGAGCATTGAACTGGCCGATAATAATGCCATTATCACATTTGAAGTCCTCGACAAGGTAGTCGTAACAAAGAACTCTAAGCTAAAAATTAAAACTGTAGGCTTCTTAGGCGATAAGTACCTTGAGATAATAATGGGGCGTTCAAAAGAGAGGCTAAGTAGAAATGGTATTATTGCTGCCCAAGAGGCCGGAGGCATTGAGAGCCTTGTTAGAGGGGCGTCTGATGTTCTTAAAGATGTGAAAGTCATAATGGCAAGTATCAAAGATTCTATGGCACCAGAGGGACAAGAGCCTCCTTTACAAAAGATGCTCATAGATATGAAGCTGGCGGCCGCTTCTTTAAAGCGGATTATGGAAGGCAACGAATCAAATATAAATGATATGCTCGCCAACTTCGAAGAGTTTTCCGGAGATATAGCATATGAGATGAATAATAAGAATCCCGACTCAGCAATGAAGGATGTAAAAGAAGTCCTAGTAAATACTAAGAAGCTTACTGCTGACTTGGAAAAAATAATAGCTAATATCAAAGCAGGTAAGGGAACGGTTGGGAAGCTATTAGTAGAAGAGCAAATTGCTGATGAAGTAAGAGAGACTATGGCCGGAGTAAGACAACTCATGGTAAGAGTTAATAATATCAGAACCGAGATGGATGTATTCACTGGAGCAAATACGCTCTATGGAAGTGAGTCTACCTTTGGTTTGAGGATCTACCCAGCACCTGAGAGGTTCTACCAATTTGGTGTGGTTACGAGTGAGTTTGGTCTTGAGAGGCAAAGTATTATTAAGACGAACCTCAATGGAGCTGAATCCACAGAAGTGAGAAGTGTTCAAGATAAGAATTCCTTTCGTTTTAATGCTCAACTTGGAAGGCAAATCCATAATTGGGTTTTTCGCGGTGGCTTGATAGAATCAACTGGTGGGATCGGGGCAGACTATGAACTTACTGATTGGGGCTCTAAGTTTTCGATGGAAGTTTTTGATTATCGTGACGGGATTGGTCCTAATTTAAGATTCTCATCAGAGCATCAGCTATATAATGTTCTCTATGGTAGAATTAGAGTGGAAGATATGCTTCATGAGCGCACACGAAGTGCGACATTTAGTTTAGGTTTAAAGTTTTCAGATGAAGATCTGAGAGGTTTATTGGGATTTTTCTTAAGGTAGAAAGTGGCAGAAAAGAATTGGCTTATACGTACAAAAAATAGACAAATCCTTGGTCCCGCAACCAAGCAAAAGGTTATTGAACTCCTTGAGAAGGGTAGCTTGTCTGGTGAGGATGAGGTCACTTGCGGTAATGGCTATTGGTTTTGGATTCGTGAGAAAGACCTTATTGATAAGTATCTCTATGGAGACCTTCCCCAAACTTTTAACCCTATAAGTGAAGCTCAGGATGTCCTTACAGGAATATCCTCTGCAGAGGGAATTACTGCTTCAATGACAGCATCAGTTACTGCTAAAAATGTAGCTATTGAAGAAAAGAAAACTAATCAGCTGCCAACTGGTGACGAACTTTCCTATCCCGACCAAGATGACCTCGACTATCCTGATATGGGGGAATTAGCTACTCCTGTAAAGTCAGCTGTTGTAGAAGGTAGCTTGCCTATGCAGAAATCTTCTTCTGCAAAAGGGGTAAAAGAAAGCGATCCCACTGAAGAACTTACTCCCCAAGCAGCGCCCTCACAAAACGGCGATGCTCTCCTTCCCGCTGGCGATGACTTAGAGTACCCTGACCTTGATGGGCATGACTTGAATCTCGATGATGACTGTGATGAACTAGAAATTTCAGATCCTGATGTAACGAGGGAGGTTCAGTCAGTTCTTCTTGAGACCGCTAAAGAGGTGACCAAAGAAGAATTTGATGACGATGTAACAGATACTAATATCAAGATTCCTGTCTTGCCTGCTAGAGAATCCGAAGAAAGTTATGATGAGGAATATGAAGATGAAGATGAAGATGAAGATGAAGATGAAGATGAAGACGAAGAAGAGAGCAAATCACAAAAAATAAAGAAGGGTAGAAGAGTAAATGGTAATCATCGCTACCTAGTCTATATAGGCCTTCTCTTGATTATTATGATTGCCGTTGTTATTTACTACTTCAAAGTTATCATTAATAAGCCGATCCCTTATATTGGTATTACGAGTGTTCAGGCCCAAAGCATAAGCTCCCTAAGTAAAAAAAAAAGTTAATTGAGTTTGACGAACTTTCTGATGAATTTGTAACCATTCCTATCCTTAAAAATATTGGTGGCATAAACTTTGGTAAACCTCAGTTTAAAAAAGTTGCTAACTGTAAAACCTTCAATACCTATCTCGGTAAGGCAGCATTTATCATTACCTTACGGCATTGGGGTAGGGCCGAGATAAAAGATATTTTGGCCAGGTGCTGGAATACTTTCGATAGAGAATTAAAAGTAATAAGCTATTTCCCTTTCTTGGATGAAGTTGAAGGGGTTGCCGATTATCTAAAGTCTAATGGCTATGGATTCAAAGAAAGCTTAAGAATCCAAAGTCAGTTCTTACAAAAGAAAAATATTCTTAAGCAGCAGCAATTAGTTTTAGAATTAATAGAAGAAATTACTACTGTTGAAAGTCTTAATAATGCTTTTAAGCGCTCTATACTGTTAAAAAGAACAAAAACGATAAAGAGCCGATTCTGGCGTAGGATCATAGAACTGCCTATTGCAATGGCGGCAAAGAACACAGCATGGGTTAAGAAATTGAAGAAAAACCTATGTCAAGAAAGCCCTTACTATCCAGATATTCGAGGTTGGAACTTTAAAGAGAAGGACAGAGAACTTATAAGAAATTACTTTCTCTTTGTTCTTAAATCTTACTCTGAAATACTTGGAAGAGATGAGGAGCTTAGAATCCTTTCAGAGAAGTTGAGTTTATATGGTGGAACAAATGATTTTAAAACAATAGGCTCTCGATATGATGCTGACTGGTCCTTGGCAGAGCTGAGAGAGAGTTTTAAAAACCCCTACTTAAGGAATAGATACTTTGATTTCTATTTCTTAGTTTTGATGAATAGAACATCTTCCACAGAGCTCGTTCAAAGAATTCGAGAAAGTATTTCTGAAAATGTTTTAAAAAGGGCCAAGAATAGTCAGTATTGGATTTTCGAATACTTCTTTCCTGCAGATAAGAGAATGAGGGAAATCATTTTAACCAAGCTTAATAATCAATGGGAAGAACGTGATTACACTTACCGATTTCATATATTAAAGATCCTCTCTAATAGCGTAGTTAAGAAGGGGCTATCTCAAAAGAATCCTATATTTAATAGAGCTACATTTCAAATTGAAAGGCAGTTCTACACTGAACTTCTTTCAAGCGGCGAAGCCAGTCACTATGCCTTCTATGAGTTGAGTAAACTAGGGGATAAGAGTAGTAATCATTTATGGTGGCTGATATTTTAATGAATGATGATTATCGTCAACCTCGTTTTTACCGTTTTAATGAAGATAGTCTCAAGCTCGTGAGCTTCACCCAAAGTCTGAATATAGCACAGAACTCTCGCTTCCTTGATATCGGCAGTGGCTGTGGAGTCATCGGTATCGAGTTAGCAAAACTAAACCCTTCATGGAGCGGAGTACTCTTAGAGCCTCAAGAAGAGTTCATAGAATATATTAAGCTCAATCAAAAGCTTTACGATACGCAATACTTGAAGCTCGTGCAAAGTTCAATAGAGTCGGCCGATTTCTCAGAAAAATTTAATCTCATAGTATTTAACCCCCCTTACTTCTTTGAAGAAAGGGGAAGAGCTTCAAAGTGTCAGCTTCGACATAGTTGCAGACACATCAACTATGAAACTCTGTCTAAATGGTTTGAAATAGCCTTTAACTTGTTAGAACGCGGTGGAAAGCTTATTTACTGCTTTAGAAAGAACAGGCCCTTAGATGATATTTTCAGGCCATTGGGTCTTGCCTCTTCTTTATATAAAGAAGAAGGCACAGTGATTTATGATTGCTTAGAGAAGTTAGATTGAATAAAAATAGAGATGAGCTTTTCTTTGATCTCTTTATCTTCTATATCTTTAAATTCATTTTCTGCCTGTACTCTTAACTTCTTAAACTGAGGGCTTTGCGGGTGGTATTCATTATTTTTCTTATCTTGCTTTTTTTCAGTTTTGTGAACTTGAGTCCTTCGAAGAAGATCGTGGCGTTGTTTGTCGAAGTGTTCGGTTGAAACAATAAAGTTAAACTTAGTTATTCTTCCTCTTAACTCGGGAAATATCTTAAGAATTTTCTTTTTAAGAGTATCCTCCATAAAGCTTAAGGATTGTGAGTAGGCAGAATGATTAGTTAATATAGTGAGAGTTTTTCTTTGGTTTTTTAAAGGGACAGTTACTTTCGCTAATTTTGCACCAACAATATCTTCCCACTTTTCAATAAGAGAGAGAAAGTCAAAAAGCTCTGAAGATGAGGTTGATTTGCTGCGTCCGTAATTCTTCTTATAGTTATGGCCAGACACATTGAGGAGATCAGATACTTTTTTAAACATGCTTGATTTCAGTGCTTTTTAAGCTCTTTGACAAGGTTTAAGTTGAGATTATACCAATTCAAGCCTTTAGGTGAGTTTTCAATACTTGAAAACTCTTTGTCTGGTCTAATCGCCGTAGCTTAGATAATATGCTCCGATGAATCAGTTACTCATTATCCTTCTTATTGCATGTCTAGCTAGCTGTAGTGGCTATAAAATGGTCAAAAGAGGGAATCCCTTTGAGGACGAGAGTATTAGCTCAGTTGCTATTCCAATGTTTATTAACAAGTCGAGTTACCCTGGAATGTCAGGTCCCTTTACGCGGGAGATCACTTCTCTACTTTCAAGCTTTCCAAAGCTTAGTATTTCGACAAGCTCAAGTAGCAATAGTGATGCTATTTTAATAGGGATAATTGAAGGTCCTAAGCGCCATGCCCATGCCTTTCAAACTACGGCCACCAAATATACTGTAGGTGAGTTAGAAGAATCAATTGGGGATCGCTCCCAGTTCTACCTTCCAACCGCAAGTACCTTTACGGTAAACTTAAGAATTCTTCTTATTAAGAACCCTACAACTGCAGATAGAAAGCTTCTCACATCTGAGGTTGGGAAGAAACTCCATGGGCATCCTAAGCTCATATTTCAAAGGACTATGACCTATAATCCAAGCTTTAACCGTGAGTCGAAAGATACTATCAATGCTGACAGCGGTGGAATTGTTAACTACCCAAAGACAAGGCGTTACTTCGATCAAACAGTTGAGAGGATTGCTAAACAGTCTGCAATAGATCTTCAGGAGCTCGTGCTTAATGTCTTCTAGTTTCTTTCCATGGGAGCTACGGGCAAACCTTCCCAATCTTCTTAAAGAAAAGGAATTTGGTCTCTACGCTCTTTCTTGTTACGACCCCTTTCTTGAAAAGATTTTCCTAAGTACTATTCCTGGTCACTTCCTAGGTGAGACAGGGTGGTCTGTTTTAAACCCCCAAGATTTGGGAGCTCGCTGGGTTGAAGAGAACTTACTAACCATGGACTTTTTTTCAGTTGACCAGTCCTATAAAGTCATTCTTGCTGAAAATCTTGACCCTGTAGTAGTAGAGCAGCTACAAAGTGAGAAGATTGACTGGCAAAATAGGTTCTTTCTCTTAAGTTTCCAAAAAGAAAATAAATGTTTTGAATCATTAAAGAAGAATAAATCAGTCCATACGATAAAAATTAAAGAACCCAGGTTTTGGGAGTACTCTAAGCTGCTGAAATTCTTGTGTGAGCAGACCAATGTCCCTATTCCCTACGATGTGCAAAATTATATCGTCGATACTGTCGTTAATAGTCCTGGGGACTTTCTTCATGATTTGAAGAGGCTTGCTCTGTCTGGGATTGAACCTAAATCTCTTAGTGTTAAGGATGCCAAGAATTATATTACTGTTGGAAGGTTGGACCAGTTCGAGCTAGCAAGACTCTTTAGCGAAAAGAAACATCGAGAATTCTTTCTCAAGCTACTGGCCCTTAATAATGACTATACTGCTTTGATGCTATTTTTTCGCTTTATTCAAGGGCATATCATTAAGCTTATCGACCCTAGCTTTATTGCTGCAAAGGCCAGGGCCTCAAAGTATGATAAGCAAATAGAAGGGCACTCCCGCCTTTGGAAAGAGGCCGAGTTAAAGGATGAATTGCGGTTCTTCAGTCGATTAGAAATTATGGCCAAGTCAAAATCTGATCAGCTTAATCAAGAAATAAAGCTTAGGGTAATATCTACTTATTAAAGATAGAACTTAGCACCGACAAAAAAAGCCCGCTAGTTGCGGGCCTGATTAAATTAGATTTTTAAGCAAATTAAACTTTAGATAGAGCTTTTGAGAGACGACTTGTCCTTCTTGCAGCTGTATTTGGCTTAATGATACCTTTCTTAGCAAGGCGGTCAAGAAGGCTTTGTACAGTTACTAAAATTGTACCTGCCTTTTCTTTGTCACCAGCTGTGGTAGCTTCGTAAAATTTCTTAATAGTAGAACGAGTTTTTGTCATTCTAGACTTATTAAGTTCAGTTCTCTTCTTTGTTTGTCTTACTCTTTTAATGGCAGACTTATGATGTGGCACGACC
>CALHBL010000263.1 GCA_937930825.1 uncultured Bacteriovoracaceae bacterium | reverse complement strand
TAAAGACTCGCGGTGTAGTAAGTTAAGAGGTTGGTCTAGCTGCTTTAAATTTACAGAAGAACTCAGCAGTATCGGATTGACGGAAAAGTTCTTGAGTGATCGAAATGTCGTGAGCTCAATTGAAGTTATCCCTGTGGGGATGAACCCTTATAAATCTAAAACGAGCGAACTCTTTTATGGAATTGCTAAAAGTTCAACAAAAGTTGACGCTAAAGATGTCTCTTTTGAAATAGTATCAACTCTTCACTATGTAGAAAATGAAGTGGCCAAAATAAAGGTGGTGAAAGATTTTATTTGGGCGCCTTCTGTGGGGGTTTGCGACTCGCAACTGGCCAATGCCGCCAAGAGTGATATAAAGCTGTCTCTCTCTGGACTGGGTTCTTCAGATCCAACGGGAAGAACCGTTTATAATAAGTCAGGCTTCGCTGGTAATGCTAAAGAGCCTCTTAAGGTTGACTGGAGAAGGGTTACGGCCCAGCAAGGGATAGTTCTTGAAGATGGCGCCTATATTACGACTGATCAAACGAAGAATATCTTTGGTAGTTGTAACGAAGTCATTTATCATTGCCCGCAAGTTAAATCTCATCAACGTAAGTATGGGCCATTAAATCTAATGATGAATCTTACTTACAATAGTAAGAGCATTCTTGGGGATAATACTCTAGCAAGAATAAGGCCTACTTTAAAGATCACAAAGAATTCGGCAAATAACCAAATAGACGATAAAGATGTCTCTTTTTACTTAGATTCATCAGTTTCTTCAAATGGTGCACTTACTCTTTCTGCATCTCACTCCTTGAAGATAGATGTTCAAAAGAATAAAGATGAGGGTCAAACGACCAAAATGTGCCGTAATATTTGTCAGGATAGTACCAACTACAACACTAAAGGTTCTACCTATGAAGAGCAGTATTCTCCCTTCTTAGAGATAAACTTTCTTGATTTTGGAAAGAGCTATCAGTACTCAACTGGGCAGAAGTTAGGTTGTACTGCCTGTTATATGAAAAACTGTGCTCAATTTGGGCTCGGTACTTTCGGCCCTATGGATGCAATGCCTAATCAACCCAAGGACTCGCCCCTTCCTGCGTGTCATCGCTATGAACCAGCTAGTCCACGGCTAAGTCCTCTTTATAGTATGACAAAAGAAGTTCAGGGTTCAAGTACCCATGAATGTGTTAAGGCCACCTTAGATAGTTCAACCGGAGAGCTGGTTTACTCGGGTGAGGATTGTAATACAGAGTTGCCAGTAATGTGCTTTAACTTCGGTGAGTTCTTCTTAGCGAGAGATGTTTTTGGTGCTGAAGAAAAATTAAGTTCTATAAAGTTTGACGCTGCTATAAGGCGTTGTTTTGAAACAGGAAGAGAAGTTTCAAATAAGGAAAAGCTTCTTGAGTTTATGGGTAAGGCCAGTTTGGATCTACCTGAGAATCCTGAGGGTAATTATGATTTTATGAATCTTGCTTCGCAGGGAACTTTTATTGCTCCTCAATTTAAAAAAGATATTACTCAGTTTAATGGCTGGTTAAATGAAAATGGTGTCAGTAAGAGTACTTCTTTTTGGGTGGCGATGAAGAACGGCAGTGGAGAGCACCCTGAGTCCATAGCTCCTTTAATGCCAACTCTCAAACCATCAGATAAGCATGCGCTCTTTTACATGCCAGAGAGAGTTCTCGGTACCATCAATTATGCTTTTGATTTAGGTGTAGAAAAAGAGGCCACCGGACAGAATGCTATGCTCCTGGTCCATCATATTAAGTTTAAGGGGCTTGTTCCGGCCAAGAAAGATTCTCCTCTTGGTGAGCGGGAAATGAAATTCTTATGTAGAAAGAAAGGACTTAAGGGGAGTTTCTTTTTATCTCAAAAGAAGAGTAAAGAGTTTAGTAAGGCCAAAGAATATTGTGATGAGGGTGGTGGACTTTTCCTTCCCCCAAATACGACTTCCCAGTGGGTTGTGGCCTATAACTTAGTTAACCCTTTTCATGACCGCTTTGCTTTTCCTAATCCGTGGCAGGCCAATGTTGATAAGATTCCTTTGGCCTGGGTAGCTCTTGTCAGCTCTAGTCATACTCAAGCAGCGGCAAGGAAAATGTCCCTGCCAAGTGAGTTTAATTATAAGCCCATGGGTAAAACTGGTTCATATACTCCCAGCTTTACAAGCGATCCCCATTACCTCATAAATGGTGACGGTCTTTTTATTGATCCAAGGGCCATTCTTGAAGGGATGAAGATTAAGACAAGTAATCTCGGTTCAGTGAGCTTACCTCAAAAGTCTTTCATCGAGTATACTTTAAAGGGTTTTCCTAAGAAGAAGGTTGTGCTCAATCCTTCAGGTGGAACCCAAACTAAGCCAATGGCCGAATTCATCAACACTTTTAATAGTGATTCATCTAATGCTAAACTTAGTATAAAAGCAATTGATGCAACATGGAGCCGAGTTTACTTAAGACCTGTGAAGGCCACAAGTGGCCAAACGATAAAGTTAGGTTCTGGTGGTGCTGAGGGGAAGTTTGGTTTTAGTTCATTCCAAGAAGCGAAAGAACCACTGAGCTCTTACTTATGCTTAAAAAGTGATGGAGATTTAAGTAAAGCTAATAGTAAGTATGACTGTAACAATGGAAGCTTATTGGACTATGCAGATATTAAAGATTCGCAGGATATGAAAATAGGCTTTAACTTAAACGATTATAGTAATTTTAACCTCTTTAAATTCAATAGGTAGAAAAGTGAAAAATAAAAAGATGAATAAAAGGATTTTATTCAATGCGAGGGGCTTTACCCTCGCAGAGGTCGTTGTCTCTGTTGGTCTTCTTGGTATCGTTGCTTTAGGTTTTGCCTCTGGCAGTAAATACCTCCTCAAAATAAAAGACAATGCAGATAAGAATGAAGTCTTGCAATCAAATGCTAATGAGGCCTTAGGATTGATAAAGAGATATACAGAAGGCTTAAGCTGGGAGAAACTAGACTATAAGGCAAGTTACTTTCACAATAAGGGAAAAATTGGTCTGGAGAATGTTAGTTGGGATCTTTCGGATTTAGAGATGACAACAAGCTTAGATCAGCTCGATGTAGATATTAGAGACTTAAATGGTACTAAAATTACCTTAAGAAGAGATTCTCATACCGCCATTCGCTCCCGTAATGGAAAAACTTCTGCCTATTTCTCAAGATGTGTGCCAACAAGTACCTACTTAGATAAGAAACAGAATATAGATATCTCAACGGTGAGTAGTCTCACGAGAGTTCCTTACTTAGTTGAAAATGGAAAGATTAGTGAGATTTACTGTTGTCCTCGAAATTCAACGAGTCTTTGTGGTGACAGAGTTAAGAATAGTGATAGTCCTTATCGGGTGATGAGTTTTGTTTTGACTGATAAGTTGAGGCTGAAGGTATTTCCAGCTATGGGTGAGAGAAAGTACTTGCTAGGAGTGGGCCTTATGATCTTTTTAAATGAAGAAAAGAGTCCAAGTGCATTCAAGGCGTATAGCATGGTCATGACTAATAGTTGTTCTAAGAAGAGTGATGGCAAGAACTGTAAGAAGAATGGATTGGTACGCCGTAAATTAGTAAGTGGTCCTCTGTCAACTCGCTCTCTCTTTGATAGTGGCCAAATAATTATAAATTAATACCATGAAAATACCCCGCTACAGGAAAGGAATTCAAGCAGCACACCTAAAGGCGCGTAGCTTGAGTCTTAATACCATTCGGGCATACAAGTCTTTTGGTGAGTTTTCAATACTTGAAAACTCTTACTGGAGGACAAAACTACTCTTCATTTTCATCTCAGTATTTGTCATTTCCAGTTGTGACCACAACGAAGAGTTTAGAGAAGAAATGGCAAGTCATCTCGAACATGAAGAATTTCGAAAATCTCTTGTGGGGGTAGCTCCTCAAATTAAGAAAGTAAACTTCTCGAAAATAATAGGCAGAGTCCCAAGTAAAGAAGAGTTGCACTTGGGCCGAATGCTCTTCAACGACACTATCCTCTCCCGCAATAATGATGTCAGCTGTGCTACATGCCATTTGAGCAATCATGGTTTTGCCGATGGCAATAGTTTAACCGTTGGAGCTGGAGGGCAAGGCGGTCCATCTGGCGCTAATGTCGGTAAGTCCTTTGGAGAGGGGAAGCTTAGTGATCAGCGAAATTTAGGTGACTTCGCTTTTGGTCATCATGCCTCTGAGTTTATGTTTAGAAACTCCTTGAGCACAATTAATACCGCCTATCGCCTTAATAAAGAGCTGAATAAGGGCCTTTTTTGGGATGGGCGCTTCGGGAATTTACAGTTTCAGGTTTTACTCCCTATTCACACTGCCCAGGAAATGTGTGGGACCAATCCCATTGTTAAAGATGCTAAGGGAAAGAATATTTTCAGAAAAAACGGACCAATTTTTAAAAGTCCTGTGAAAATTACTCATACCAATTCCTATGATGAATTTACTGGCCTTAATACCAGCTACTATAATGGACAGCCCGAAATAGTCTATGGCATTCCTTTTAGAAGAAAGAATGGAAAAATCAGTATCCCCAATCGAAATGAATGCTTGGCCTTAGCGGTAGCAAAAGTTTCGGCTAATGCCCAGTATAGAGAGTTATTTAAGAAGGCCTATAATAAGGCAGAAATTTCAGATAGAACCCTCTCCATGGCCCTTCAATCTTTTATCCTCACTCACACCAGTAACGAAGCC
>CALHBL010000262.1 GCA_937930825.1 uncultured Bacteriovoracaceae bacterium | reverse complement strand
TGTTACAGAACTTCTCCAGCTCTTGAATACTTTTATTGGCAACTTCGATTAAATCAGGTGAAAGACCTGAGCTCAAGGCCATGGATTGAATAAAGTGCTGAGAGCGTAATAGCTTTTCCTCAGAAGAGAGGTTTGGATCTTCTTCATAGAGAGGTTTTTGATAGAGAAGCTCTAAGAATTGATCGAAGTCTTTGTTTCTGATGTAGAGGTAGTTCTGGTGTTTGCCTTCATACTTTTCAATAAACTCTAGGCCGTAAATTTGATTGGAGTTAAGAATTTTCACATACTTTTCTTCACTTAATTTTAGAAAGAGAGGAAAAGCGAGTTGATGAAAGCGCCAAAAGTAACAGAGTCTTACTTTCTTATAGGATTGATTTTCAGTGAGGTCTTTAGAGGGAAGTTCAGTGTCTTCTTTTTCTACCTTTGGAGATAAAGATAAGGCCGAAAAGAGTTTATCACTGAATAGAGGTATTTCTTGCTCTGTTAAGTTGAGATTTACGATCTTTGGGAGAGTTTCTTGAGGATCTGAGTTTGAGTAAGTAAGCATCTTAACTGAGAACCCATCACTATGTAGAAATTGATAAAAGCCTAAAGGTGAGTCACTGGCCAAGTCTAAACTCATGAGCACTAATTCAAAGTAGGGGTCACTGCTATAGAGAGCTTTGGCCATTTTTGCAGAAGTAACCTCAACAATCTCAAGCTGTTCAAGGCCCTGTTCTAGGCAAGAGATTACGAGGTGTCGAGTGCAGTCATTGTCATCAACTATGAGTATTTTCATGTACTTATTGTAGTTCAGGGCCGCTATTTGAGACAAGGGTCTCTATTTCATGATATGTACTAGGGTACAAGAGGTGTCTATAATCTTTACAACTGCATTGTAACTCGTGTCGCTCCGCGCTAATGTGAAGAGTACTCAGATGGGGTTTTTCCTCATTTGTTGACGCCTAAGTTCAAGAAGGACAGTAGGTTAATTCTGATCAGTTTTAAGTAAGTGCAAGTTTGTGTTTATTTTTGACATTAAGATCATTGTTGGAGGATTCATGTTTAATGTAGGTGATTATGCAGTTTGTCCAGGTCACGGTGTAGGTCAAGTTGTTGATGTTGAAGAACGCGATCTCGGTGGAGCTGTAACAAATTTCTATATTGTAAAGATCATAGCCAATGGTATGAAGGTCATGGTTCCCACAACATCTGAAAATGGTATCAGAAAACTTGTAGAAGAAGATGAAGTGAGTGGTGTATTTGATGTCTTAAATAATCACGATGTACCAGTTGATAATTCTACTTGGAATCGCCGTTACAGAGATTATATGATTAAGGTAAAGACAGGTTCTCTTGTTGAAATTGCTGAAGTATTAAGAGAGCTCTTCCTTTTAAAGAAGAAGAAGAATCTAAGTTTTGGTGAAAAGAAAATGCTCGATCAATGTAGAGATTTGATCACTCAAGAGATTTCTATTTCAAGAGGAAGTGAAGCTGGAATAGTTAAAGAGGATATTAACGGGTGCTTTCCGCAAGCAGTTGGTTAATAGGAAGTTGAAATTTTAAAATAATAGGCCTGCTGATAGCAGGCCTTTTTTGTGTCTAGCGTTTTCTCCCACCACCCATGAGTCTTAAAATAAAGAGAAAGAGGTTGATAAAATCAAGATAGAGGGTGAGTGCACCCATGATCGTTTCTTTATGGTCTTCCTCGGTGCCTTCATTGCCAATGATATTAGTACTCTTTATTTTTTGAGTGTCATAAGCAGTCAATCCACAAAAGATGAGAAGTCCAGCAAGGTTATAAATCATCTCCATCTGCCCACCACGAAGAGAAGGAAAGAACATACTTAAGAGGGCAAAACCAATGAGTCCCCAAACTCCCATAGTGCAAAAAGTTCCAATGGGACCGAGATCTCTCTTTGTGAAGTAACCAAAGGCACTCAACCCTCCAAAGGCGAAGGCCGTCGTGAGAAAGGCTGATTCAATTGAGCTTTGAGTGTAGACAATGAAGATCACCGAGAGGCTTAATCCAGACAGAAGAGAGTAGAGAAGAAAAATAACGGTAGCTTGAGTACCACTCATTTTATTGATTCTTGCTGAGAGGTAAATAACAGCACCAACTTGGGCGATCATCAGGCCGTAGAAGAGGATCTTATTTTGCAGTATTGTCATATAAAGCGAAGGTGTATGACCAACGTAGTAGGCGACAATTGCTGTAAGGAGAATGCCGATGGTCATCCACTTATAGACACCTGCCATAAAACGAGCATTTTCTTCAGATATACTCTGAGTCGAACGATTAATATCATAAGCTTGGTTCATAATGAGTTCTCCTTTATACCTGTCTGTATTTGATTTGTTGTATCATGATTCTCTAGCTTTGGCCTTTGATTATTAACAATCTCTACTGTTTGCGTTATTCTTTCTCTCATGTGAGTATCGTCTGCCTAGCTTACTTAATTCGCCAATAGGGTCTGCTTACTTTAAGCTGAAGGATGAGTTAAGTAAAAAAAAGGTCAATTAAGTGGAAGATGCACAAGACGCTATCGATTTTAAACTTGTTTCTCAATTTTCTCCTAAAGGAGACCAACCCACTGCAATTAAGGCGCTCTTAGAATCTTTCAAAGAAGGTGATAGGGAGCAGACTCTACTTGGTGTGACTGGGTCGGGTAAGACTTTTACCATGGCCAATATTATTCAAAAGCTAGGTAAGAAAACACTTATCCTTGCCCATAATAAAACTCTCGCGGCCCAACTCTACGCTGAATTTAAAGAGTTCTTTCCCGATAACGCTGTAGAATATTTTGTCTCTTACTATGATTACTATCAGCCGGAAGCCTATGTTCCCGGCTCTGATACTTATATTGAAAAAGACTCAGCGGTTAATGATGAAATTGATAAGCTTCGCCACTCTGCGACCCGCTCACTTCTTGAAAGAGATGATGTCATTGTTGTGAGCTCAGTGAGTTGTATCTACGGAATTGGTTCTCCTGATGAGTATGGTGGCATGAGAAAAGTTGTCTTTGTAGGAGATACTTTAAATAGAGATGATTTCTTAAAGTCTCTTGTTGCTATTCAGTACGAGAGAAATGATATTGATTTTTCTCGGGGCTGTTTTCGAGTAAGGGGAGATATTGTTGAGATTTTTCCTAGCTACGAGGATTCAGACGTAATACGGATTGAGTTCTTTGATGAGGAAATTGATTCTATCTCCATGGTTGATCCACTGCGGGGCCGAGTCTTGGCGTCTCTACCAAAGGTTACCATCTATCCTAAATCTCACTATGTAGTGAGTTCCGATCGGTTAGAAAAAGCAGTTGAGACGATTAAGCTGGAGCTCAGAGGCACTTTGCAAGAGCTTGAAAAAGAAGGAAAGTTAGTAGAAAAACAAAGGCTTGAGCAGAGAACTCTATTGGATCTGGAAATGCTCGAAGAGATGGGTTTTTGTTCTGGTATTGAAAATTACTCACGTCATTTGACAGGGGCCAATCCTGGAGATGCCCCACCCACGTTGATCGACTTCTTTCACAAAGATTTTCTGATGATTATTGATGAGTCTCATATAACGGTCTCGCAGGTGGGGGCAATGTATAAAGGGGATAGGGCACGAAAGGAAAACCTTGTGAACTATGGTTTTCGCCTGCCCTCGGCACTAGATAATAGACCATTGAAGTTTAAAGAGTTTGAAGCAAAGATGGATCAAATTCTCTATGTCTCTGCTACTCCTGGTAAGTATGAACTTGAAAGGACTTCCGGAGAATATGTTGAGCAGTTGATTCGGCCTACGGGATTATTAGATCCTGTTATTGATGTTAAAGATGCTAAAGGACAAGTGGATGATATTCTAATCGAAGCTAAGAAAGTGATAAAGAAAGGCTTTCGGGTTTTGATTACCACCTTGACTAAGAAATTGGCCGAGGAGCTAACGAGCTACTTTAAAGGAATTGGTATGCGTATTCGCTACCTCCATTCTGATATTGACACTCTTGAAAGAATGGAAATTCTTAGGGACTTAAGGCTTGGCGAATTTGATATTTTAGTTGGAATTAATCTTTTAAGGGAAGGCTTAGATCTTCCTGAAGTTGCTTTGGTTGGCATACTTGATGCTGATAAGGAGGGTTTCTTACGCTCAGAAAGATCACTCATTCAAACGATTGGGCGGGCCGCTCGAAACTCTGAAGGAAGGGTTATTCTCTATGCCTATAAAATGACTAAGAGTATGGAGAAGGCCATGAGCGAGACGGCCAGAAGAAGAAAATTGCAAACCGCTTTCAACTCTAAGAATGGAATCACCCCCACAACAATTTCAAAATCAGTTAGTGGTGGCGTTATAGAGACCTTAAGGGGAAGCAGGGGAAAGAGGAAGAAGAAAGGAAAAGTGGCGAAAGTAGAGCTGAGTGCTGAGGCCATCGATCAAAAGATTACTGAGCTGAAGAAAGAGATGAAGCTGGCGGCAAAAGAGCTTGATTTTGAGGCCGCAGCAAATATTAGAGATGAAATCAAAGAGCTTAGTGAGGCAAGATTAGTTTTCTAACTAGACTATTTTGCTTGTAGGTCAAGTCCTCTGTAAAAATAAGCTAAAATGCTACTATGAAAGAAAAAATGGTATTTACTTTGATGATTTTACTCAGTCTTAGTGTTGACGCTTACGAGAAAGCTGATGCTTTCATTGTAAAAATCTATGATGCTAAGGTTAAGGTGCTCAGTCCCGTTAAGGATGATCCCAATCTATCAGTTATTATAGAGAATAAAACACTTGTTGATATTAGAGGAAAAGTTGAAACTGGGAGAGGGGAAATTCTTAACTACGTAAAGATAAGCCCCAGATCATCAGCATCGCTTGAACTTAAAAAAGATAAGAATAATAAGAGGGAGAAAATTTTCTTTATCCCTCAAAGCCCTCCTTTTCAAAGAGTAGAGCTAAGACTTGGAAGTAAACCCTATGAGATTCCTCCGCAGACATAAGGCCCGCAAAACAATTCTAGTGATTTCTGATATTCACTTAGGTGCAGGTGCCTATGTGAAGGGCATGAAGAACTACTTGGAAGACTTCCACTATGATAAGGAAATGGTGGATTTTGTTGACTATTATAGTTCAGGGGATTTTGAAAGGAGAGAAGTCGAACTCATCATTAATGGTGATCTCTTTGACTTGCTTGCTGTGCCCTTTGTCGAATTCTTTGATGATGAGTTCTGGTCAGAAGATGCAGCCTTAGAAAAACTTAAAATGATTGTTGAGGCCCATCCTGAAGTAATGCAGGCCTATCAAAACTTCATCTCTAAGAAGAATAAGAAAATTATTTTCATCGTTGGCAATCATGATGGAGAGCTCGTCCTTAAAAAATTACAAGAATATCTTCTCTGTCAATTTAGTGAAGAAACAAGAGCAAACTTTGTCATTCTCTCTGAGGGGAATGGAGAGTACCTTCCCCATGAAGGAATACTTATAAAGCATGGACACGAGTATGAGGTCGCCCATCAATTCGATCTTAAGAGCTCAATTGTAAGTGATGAAGAAGGTACACGCTATTTCATACCTCCATGGGGTTCTTACTATGTCACCCGAGTGATTAATAAGTTTAAGGAAGAAAGAGGTTATATAAATGCTGTGAGACCAATCAAGAAGGCAATGATTAACGGGCTTATCTACGATACGGTTTTTACGATTCGTTTTATGCTGGCCAATGTTTTTTATTTTTTAATGGTTCGTTTTATTTACTTCTTTAAACAGGGGAATTCCTTATCTAAAATTTTTGCAAACTCAGCTGGAGAGCTTGAGCTCTTTGGTGATTATGAAGAATTAACTCGTGATATTTTTGATCGAGGAGATGGGGTTCATTGCCTGATTGTGGGGCATACTCATGAGCCGACTCACAGAACTTACTCAGATGGAAAGTCCTTCATTAATACTGGTACTTGGACAGATATGTATCATCTGGATTGGGGAAAGAAAACGATTGCACCGCAGTTGACCTATGCTCAGCTAAATATTTATGAAAATGAAGAGCGACCAGAAATCGCCCTTCGAGCTTGGAAGGGAGTGAATGACCTCCCTTTTACTGAACTCTAATTTAATAAGTTGGGGGGACAACAATAAGACCTGAGCGGTACTTCTCTGTTCTCGTCCAACGAGGTCCTCCACCATTTTGAAAAGGAGCAAAACGGCTGAACTCTATATTGTCACGAGAAGTAATATCTCTTGTACTATGGGCCTCAACAACTTCGCTTCTTGTCCCTGGAAAAACATGATAGCCAGTATGGGCCGTCCCTACCCAAAATGGAATACTTTCAAGTCTTCTTGGAGAGCCAGCGCCAAAGCCAACCATTGCATAGGCATCATCAACATTATTAAACCAGTAAGTTCCTCTGCTTTGAATACGTTGGTAGCGGTAGAGGTGCCAACCTTTAGAAGGCCAATTCTTTTCTTCAAGGTCCCAGCTTTGAGCATTAGCTGCTAAATCTTCCAAAGGTGAAGGATTCCAATAAAATGTGGTCCAGCCTAACTTGGAGAGGGCATGTTGAAGTGCTGTTCCGCCAACGCCATTGCTGCGAACAAAGTGCATAACTTGGTTCCATGTGTACTCTTGATTTGTTTGCTGAAAACCTTCTTTTAAGCACTGAAGGGCAAGACCTACGCAGCTAGTTGTTTTCATTTGAGAAGCATAGGCAGGATTAAACCCCGCTTGTCTCAGAGCATCCGGAAGATACTGAAGAGGTTGACCGTCACTTCTTCTGGCCCCTCTTGTCATGGAGTATCTTCTCTCACCGTAGAATTTTGAGAGGCAAACTCTTTGGCCATTTGAATAAGTTTGGCAATTACTTTGATAGAAATTGAGGTGTTCTTGCTTATGGCGCTTAAGACAATTCTCTGAAATTTTTACGAGCTGAGAGATGCTTCTTTGGTGGGTATTGATTTGGTTACTGCTGAAGTGAACTTGTCCTTTGTAGGCAGCAAAATTGGATAGTGCTAGAATGGAGAGGGAGAATAAGAAGATTTTTTTCATGGTGAGAGTTACCTTTTCTAAAATGACGTTAATATTTATTTACTCGTAATGGAGGAGGTTTTTCATCTCTAAAAAGACTATGCCTTAGGCACTTTAAAGTGCTTTTTAAGAGTAGTTTTAGTATCTATTGAGAAGTACTTAAATGAAGGTCTTTTGTCACGGGGTGCAGTGTAGTGTGTAAAAAAGAAAGGGTTATGAAGAGTAAATTTAAAAACAAAAACCCCCCAATTCTGGGGGGTTGAAGTATTACTTAATGTTTAGTTTAGAAACTTTGGATTAACCAATTAGCTTCAGTGCATTTTGTCCTTGAGCATTGGACTGGGCAAGTACTGAAGTACCAGCTGAGTTAAGGATATTCAGCTTAGCATTTTGTGCTGTTTCAGCTGCATAGTCAGTATCTCTTATTCTCGAGTTAGCTTCATTTAGGTTCTCAGCACTTACTTGAAGGTTTTGAACTGTAGATTGAAGTCTGTTTTGTTTTGCTCCAAGTTCC
>CALHBL010000261.1 GCA_937930825.1 uncultured Bacteriovoracaceae bacterium | reverse complement strand
TTAGCTAGTTTTCTATTTTCCGCTAAAGCGCAAACGTATAATTTACAGAGAACTATTAATTATTCATCAAAGAGTCACTCAAATAGTCTAGATAAGAAGAAGTTCATGATTAGGCAAAGGCTTGAAAAAAGAGCTTCTCGTATCCTTAAAGAACAGATTAAACTTCAACTCCAAAGAAGACTTAAGCAAAGAAGCTCTATTTCAATCTAAAGTACTCCCTCCTAAACTCACTGAAAGACTTGTATACCCGAATGGTATTAAGGTTCAAGCTCCACACCAGAGGTGTGCTGCTTGAGTTCCTTTCCAGTAGCGGTACAAACTGCCCACTTATTACAGACCTGTCTTTTTTATCAACACTATTTAACTCCTCCTATTGTAATTTCAGCAACTTTGTTCCCCTAAACTTCTGGCACATTTATTGAAGTAATTAATAGAAATAATTATCTGGAGGAAGTATGAAAACTCACAAAGCGGCCCTTTCGGCACTCATTCTATCTATTGGCTTAACATCTAGTGTTGTCTATCAACAACAAGCAGGGAATGGCCTTCTTAGAGGTGTTGCTTCTGTGGATGCCAATAAGGTATCTTCTCCCTACTCTTACGGCAGTAATAGACCCTCAGTCGCTGCGAAAGATAATAAGAAGGATGACATTCAAGATATAAAGAAACTGGACACTAATGGTGCCTATTCTTATGGAAGTAATGCTCCTCAGACCAATTTAGAAGAAGACAAAGAAGAAAAAGCTTCAGAGTCAACTCCGTACTCTTATGGTAGCAATAGACCCTCAGTCGCTGCGAATGATGATAAGAAGGATGACATTCAAGATATAAAGAAACTGGACACTAATAGTGCCTACTCTTATGGAAGTAATGCTCCTCAGACCAATTTAAAAGAAGAAAAAGCACCAGAGTCAACTCCGTACTCTTACGGCACCAATAAACCTGCTGAGAAAGGTGAAGATAGTGAAGGGCCAAAAGTAGAAGAAGAAAGCGCCCTACAAAAGCAACTTGCTGACCAGCAAGAGACTATAGATAATTTAAGAGCGTCAGTGTGTAGCCAGACAAATTCATTAGCATCGATCACAAGTCAGCTTGAGGAGCTCATTGCCGATAAGAAAGAAGTTATCGCAGAAGTTGAAGAAAAAGAAAGTCCGATGGATATTTTCAGCAAAATGCTTCATGCGTACGCTTCAATACCGCCGAAATTTTTCACACAACCTCTGCAGTCTTCGGTTGTAAACAACCAAGCCCAACAGGGTGTTGATCAGAACTTTCTTGCAATGTCTCAGATGTTCGCAAAGTCAGTAGGCATGGGTCAAAATCCTGTATTCAACTACGCTCCTGTTACCTACACATTTGGAGACCACGCACAGTTTAACTCAGGTGCCATGAGCAACACCACACCAAGACCACCACTCATGGGTCCACTTAGCGCCTTAAATAGAGGGCTACAACCAAGTAAAGGTCTAGATGGTGGATTTAACTTTGACTTGCCAGGTCAGGCTCTGTACCCGAGAACTCAAGCAAATGCTACAAAGGTTCCATTGAGAGCAGCTGCTTCAGAACCTGCCTACTCTTACTCTCATAATAGAGCGCAAAGGGCCGGAAAATAAGTTAATAAAGAACAGTGGCAACAAATGCTAAACGTTGCTTTCTTGTCACTGTTTAAATTTTAGACAAGTCACTCAAGAAATTGAATCTCCTTTTAGCTACTTGCAGATTTTTTATTGGCATGATTTTTGGATATTAATACCCATAAGGAATTATTCAATGAACAAAATGAGAACATATACATTTTCTTTGATTATAGGAAGCTTATTGAGCATCGTGCTTTTTTCTACTAATAGAACCAGTCAAAACCACGATCAAAGAGTGAGCTTCCTTAAATCAAGAAAAAAGTCTTGTGCTTCTCGCTCAATTTCTTCGATAGAAAAAAAAGACCAGCAACTCAAGAGCCTTTGCGCAAATCAAAGGAATATTAATTCTCTAACTGGTGATATTGAAAAGCTGGAAAAAGAAGAACAAAGAGTTCTCGCTTTAGTTAAAAAGTTAAAGTCTGATAAAAAACCAAATAAAAAGAAAAAAAGTGATAACAAATTAAAGAACTCTTTCCAATGGTCTTACCTTGCAAATAATTACTCCAACATTCCCTTTCAGAAGCAAACAATAACTTGGACCCAAAATCCTTTTAATAATTTTGATCCTTCAAAAGATAAGCATTATCTAACGGCGTGGATGTCTCAAAGAATCAACTTAAAACTCAGAGAGCCAGAGGCATGGTCTCCAAATTGGAACTCCAATGGCCACCCAACCAACCTTCTCTACGGTAATTCTCAAACCTGGCAAGAGCTTGAAGGTATGTATAGAAATCCACAAACCACGCAATACCCGAGCTTTTCATACTACTAAATCTCATTGCGGCAAAATTTTCCTAAATGTTTCTATATGATCTACCGATTAATTTTTAAGACATTTACTTAATGTCTGGGCAAGACCGCCCAAACCATCGAATGAAGGAAGGAAGGTCAATATGAAAGTAACAAGCACACCTCAAAGAAAAGGTAAGCTCTTAATTAAAAAATGCCATGTCTGTGGTGCTCTTTCCGAGAGCTTTAAAGAGGAGCAAAAATGTAAAGGTTGCAAGAAATCTTTTCTTCCGAGTAACTACTTTGGAAAAGTTCATGCCAAAAACTCTAAGGAGTTTAGTGAGCTCTTCTCTATGAGTGACGAGATGCATGATGATGATATGGTAAAAGGGCTCAGCGTTCTTTGGTAGAGTATTCTCGGCGCGTAAGGAAGTGATCTCTACTCCTAATGTGTAGATTATGCTATTTTTGGGCATGACAAATACCCAAATAAACACCACTCAAAGTAATGCTCAAAATCTAAATAAGGTTCACCCCGTAATCCAAAGGCTCTTTGCTCAAAGAGACTGGACTAATAAACAAGTCGAAGAATTCTTCTCATGGGATTTAAAGAAGCTCCCTTCTCTCACCTCAATGCTTGGAACCAATGAAACTGCTCGAAGAATTATCAAGGCCATTGACGCCAACGAAGTCATTGGGATTTATGGTGATTACGATGTTGATGGCACCACTAGCTGCGCCCTCTTCTACCACTTCTTTCAACTCTTAAATGTAACCGTCGAACTTATTCAGCCCAGCAGATTTATCGAAGGCTATGGCCTCCATGCGAGCAGCATTGATTTATCAATATCAAAAGGCATCTCACTACTGATTACCGTAGACTGCGGTATTACTAATAATGAAGCCGCCGATTACGCCAAAGAAAAAGGCATCGACTTGATCATCACTGATCACCACAAAGATGCAAGAGAAGAAATGCCCGCTGCCTTTTCAATTGTTAATCCCAATAGAAGGGATGAGCCTGAAGACTCTCCCTTAAAACCTCTTGCAGGTGTTGGTGTTGCTTTTGCTGTATGCTGGGAAGTGAAATCCCTACTTGAAGAGCAAGGCCGAAGCTGCCCAACTCTCTACCCTCTTTTGCAATTTGTTGCTATTGGTACTATTTGCGATCTTGCAAAGTTAACCCCGATGAATTTAAAGCTTGTTCGTCATGGTCTTCGTCAAATCCCTAAGACCCAGTATCCGGGAATAAAGGCCTTCTTCTCTGCTGAAGAGAGAAAGCAGGCACTTGTCCCTAGCGAAAAACTCTCTTTTAATATAGGTCCATTAATTAACTCTAAGGGCAGGTTAGATCACCCTGAAAAGGCGTTAAACCTCTTAATTAGCAAGGACTCAACTGAAGCTTATGAGTTCTACTCCCACCTTGAGATCTCTAATAAAGAAAGAAAATTCATTCAAGCAGAGGTTTTTAAAAGTGCAAAAGAACAATTCATGAAATCACTCAATGGCAGTGAACAACCCATTGCCATAGTCTATCAAGAGGATTGGCATGAGGGCGTCATTGGTATTGTCGCAAGTAAACTTGTAGAGTCATTCAAGGTTCCTGCCGTTGTCTTTACTGACTCTGAAGATAAGAAGCTTATAAAGGCGTCTGCTCGTTCTGCGGGAGATCTCAACATCTTTGAACTTCTTAATAATTGTTCTGACTTATGCGCAAAATTTGGCGGTCACAAAGCTGCTGCTGGACTCAGTATGCCCAGAGAGAATTTAGAAGAGTTTAAGCGAAGAATGAATGAGCAGTTACTTGAAATCCCAATTATAGAAAGAACAAAGACCGAAAGTTATGATCTTGAAATTCACCCCCATGAAGTAACACCTCAGCTCCTTAAAGAGCTCGAGCTCCTAGAGCCTTATGGCATGGGCAATGAAAAGCCTATTTTTAAAATGAAAGGCATTAGACTCGCTAGCTTCGACCTCTTAAAAGATATTCACGTGAGATGGACGTTTACGAGTTTAGACAAGACTAGGCCCTGCCCACCATTAAAAGGAATAAGCTTTAACTATGTTGGAAGCTTTGGAAAATATCACCCTAGAGAAATTTTTGAAAAACAGAACCATGGAAGCTCACTTACCATTTACTTTACTCTTGGAATAAATCGTTTCAATGGGAATGAGTATATTCAATTGATGATTAATCGAGTTGAACCGGATGATTTGTAGTTAGAGATTAGACCTACAACAATAAAAGAAGGCTTAAAAGCGGTAGGTTTCACAAACTACCGCTAGCCTTAATTCACTATCTTGAAATTGTAACTTTCTCCATTACGATTGGCTCTTGAGGTCTATCTTGCGCACCTGTTGGAGTAGAGCCAATTTTACGAATAACTTCCATTCCATTGGTCACTTTTCCAAATACAGTATGCCTGCCATCGAGATGGGGAGTTTCAGCAAGCGTTATAAAGAATTGAGAACCATTTGTTCCTGGTCCTGCATTGGCCATTGATAAAACTCCTTCTCCATCATGAGAGAGTTCTGAGGTACATTCATCACCAAACTTATAGCCTGGTCCGCCACTTCCCATTCCATCAGGGCAGCCACCTTGAATCATAAATCCTTTAATCACTCTATGAAAAATCAAACCATCATAGTAAGGGCCTTCTTTGCTAGTCTCTTGTCTCCCTTCAGCGAGGTTGATAAAATTCCAAACTGTTTCCGGACACTCTTTAGCGTAAAGCTCTACATCAAACTCACCAACATTTGTCACAAAGTGAGCTGTTGCTCTTTCGATATCTTCTTTATAATCAGACTTCTTTGTATCACCCATTCCAAACATAAATACTCCTTTAAATTTTCACCACGTTAAAATTACCTTCAAAAGCACTTGGGATTTGCCAAGATTTTCTTATATACATATAAATTTTCTTCTTATCACCTAAAATTTTATTCAAATAGAGGTGATACTTAGTATCAAGCTCGCCACTATCTGAGTATGGACTCAGAAGTTCATAACTTAGCATGCGAATATTTTGGTTCTCAAAACCATTCTTCTTCATCCATGCCTTCATGCCACCTTGAGTTTGACACAAACTAATGAAGATAGGATGCCCTCTTTCAACACTTGCAAGCTTCAACACTTTCTTCATAAGCTTTGGTTCATTTAAATAAGGATCTAACCAAATCAAACTCAACATTTTAAATTTAGGTGGGATAAAAACCTTAATTCCTGCTTGTACTCTATCGCTTGCACTAAAGAAGAGAGCTTCTTCATCTTTAAAAGGAATATGCTGAATCTGTTTCTGCTTCTTTAAGTTATCGATTGATGTATTGAGCATCAATTGCAGCTGTGCGGCCTCTTCATAACTAAGAGAAAGCGAGCCTCGAACAAGCTTCATATTTAAGAACTTAATCGAGCCTTCCCTTCGGCACTCAGCAACCTCTGAGAAGTTGGCCCAATGAGGTACCTCTGGTAGAAAGTAGCGCAGGACTCCGGTGCTCACAAAGTAATCTCCCACCTTTCTTCTTTTTAAAGAATGAGGCTTGTGCTTTGTGTAAGAAGATTGTGAACACGATACAAGCAAGACAAGAAGTACTGTAAAAACAAAATTTAATCTATGCTGATCCACCTTCTGCCCGGCTAAAGTAACTGAATATTTGAGATTTTATCAATTTTATCTTACCTAGACTACTTTCGATATCACCATTTGCTCTTAATTTAAAGAAACCAGGCTCTTCAACCTGCATTGGTCCTATTACGCTAGGCTCTTCAATAAACCCTGTGCTTCCAAGAATCAGATCCTGGGCCGTGGTGACAAGCTCTTTTGCCTCATTTTCATTACGCCAACGAGGAATTTCTAAGGTAAGAAAGGTTGCCTCTTGATCAAGCAGCCTATCGACTGAAGTGACGGTATACCCCTCATATAAGCAAACTTTTGGTGTTGGAAAGTCTGGAGGCGTAATCTTAACTTTCTCATGAGGCTCAAGTGCACGCCACTTTAAGATTTCAGCTTCAACAATTTCACATTTTTCGCGCCAACTAGAAATCTCTGACTTGATAATTCTTCGAACGGCGTCTTTTAAGGGCGCTGGTGTCTTCTCATTTCTTATTAGTTTTCTAAAGGCCGCTTTTTCGGGAGTTACGATATTGACAACTCTCCCTTCTTTTTCACCAATCCAGGCCTCAAGAAGGTGTAAGTTAAAAGCGGCACAATAACCACTTCCAACAATTGTAATTTTTTGAGTACTTCCAAGCTTCTTTATAAAATCTGAATTAATAAAGCCGTAATGGAGGTCAGTATTTCCCTCCAAGGCCTGTTCATTTAAAGCATAGTAACCTGCTGGGCCAAGCTTCTTAGGAACTTGAAAATCTCCTCGAGCATCGATAACAAGATCAAAATCCTCAAAGCTCTCGGCCCTGCTTTTAAGTGAAGAGAGGATCTCTTCTCCTATCTTCTCTCTCAGTTCAGGATTCTCTTTAAGCTGCTCTTCAACCATTCCTGAAGCGTTCAAAGCTGTAGTCACTCTAAAGAGATCAAAGAGTCTCGAATGAGTTGCTATTTGCTCATCTTCCTCTAGGAATTGCTTTTGAACTCTTAGAACTTCTCTAAGTTGAATGCACTTATTAGACTCTAGGCTTTTAATTAAAGGTAGGTAGTATTGTTCAAAGAGCTCAGCAGCGCTCACATCTCCTTTTAAAGAAGTGCATGAGACTTCGCGCCCAATTTCTGTGCTCACTTTTGAGAACTCATAAATGGTTTCTGGTAATGATTGAGCGATCTTTAAAAGGTGTCCACCGGGGTGACTCTTTCCAATTAATTTAACTGCGGCACCTTCACTCATTAAGTCTGTAGCAACTTCAATAGCGATGGGTCCACTTCCTAATACAGCAACTTTCATTCTCTTTGAGTAGCATTTTTTATGCGGCCCTACAAGCTTAGCAAGGCCCTAAGTAGTGGTGTATTTTAAAGAGGTTTTTAAAGAAAGAAGACTTTATGAGAGTCCTTATCAACACTAGAGTGCTCAGCAAATTTGTACATAAAGTCAATAAAACTATGCACCGCCTGAAAGCTTGGCATTGAGGCATCAAATTCACA
>CALHBL010000260.1 GCA_937930825.1 uncultured Bacteriovoracaceae bacterium | reverse complement strand
ATTTCTGTGAAAATCTCATCAAAAGATATCTTTGAGTCACCACTGGCCGGCTTTATTTTTGGTATCTCTTCCTTAACTTTCTTATTCTTAACTTTCTTATCCTCAATATCCAAACCACGATATTGCAAGTACTTTAATCTCATTGTTTCTTTTTTCTTATTAAATTCTTTTTGAATTTCTAATATTTCCTTTGATTCAACATCGGAGTTGTCATAGAGAAAATGATTGAATGAACATATTGTAATCAATAGAACTGTAACGATGGGAAATTTTCGTAGGCGTAAATAGAGGCCTAGGGGAAGAAACATTTAAAACCTTTATAATGATATCAAGTATATAGTTATCGGTATAAAGCCTTATTTATTTAGAATTAAATTTCTACAAAAAAGGAGAAGCTAATTAGTTTTCAGTGAGTTTCTGCAAAAGGCAGGGTATTAAATTTTAAGATACACGCCTCTAAGTGTGCTGCTTGAATTTCTTTCCACCAGGGTATTTTTCTTGAGTAAATCTCTTCATTAAAGACTTTTCTTTAGGAGAAACATTATCTTTATCAATGTGTTCAGTAATAGGCATAAGCTCACTGATCAGATTAGAATGGAGTGCTGAAGATTTCTTTTGAAATATTTACCTAGTATTGCTCTTTTTTCTGCCCGATTTCTTGTCATCAAGTACCTATTTCTATATCACCTTGAATAAACAAATATACTGAAGAGCTGGATTTCAGCAAATGGAGCAAGCAATGGATCTAACCATTGAGAATGTGAGTAAAACCTACCCCAATGGTGTTGAAGCACTAAAGAATGTAAGCTTGAAAATTCCAACGGGTATGTTTGGTCTACTAGGGCCAAACGGTGCTGGAAAATCATCCTTAATGAGAACCATCGCTACCCTTCAAAACCCTGATACTGGTGCTTTGGTCTTTGGAAATATTAACATCTTAAAAGACCAAGAAGACCTCAGAAAAACATTAGGTTACTTGCCTCAAGAGTTTGGTGTTTATCCTAAAATATCGGCCATAGACCTCCTCGATTACCTTGCTACCCTCAAAGGAATAACCGATCCCAAAGAACGTAAAGAACGCGTTCTAAGTTTTTTAAATCTTACGAACCTCTCGGCCCACAAAGATAAGTCAGTAAATACCTACTCTGGTGGTATGAAGCAGCGCTTTGGGATTGCTCAAGCGCTAATTGCACAACCTAAGCTTCTCA
The DNA here is from genome assembly GCA_937930825.1 of uncultured Bacteriovoracaceae bacterium. GTDB lineage: Bacteria > Bdellovibrionota > Bacteriovoracia > Bacteriovoracales > Bacteriovoracaceae. Next base: position 2,372 of record CALHBL010000260.1, on the reverse strand, counting down.
TTGTTGATGAGCCTACAGCAGGGCTTGATCCTGAAGAGCGCCTACGCTTCTATAATATTCTTAGTGAGATTGGCTCGGATGTAACAGTAATTCTATCAACTCATATTGTGAGCGATGTTGCAGACCTATGCCAAAACTTTGCCATTATCAATGAAGGAAGGGTTCTTGTGCAAACAACGCCTAAAGAAGGCCTAGCTGAAATAGAAGGAAAGATTTGGTCAATCACTATTGAGAAAAAGAATGTTCCTGAAATTGAAAGTAAGTATAAAGTAATCAATACCCGCTACACAATGGGAATGATTGCCGTGAAAGTATTTTCTGATCATTGTCCAGAGGGTTTCACCGAGTCTATCCCCACTTTAGAAGATTACTACTTCTCTCATATTAAAGGTTACCTAAAATGATTCGAGAAATTTTAGCAAATACCTTATTTGAATTAAAAATACGACGGCGCTCACTCTCCAGCTATGTCTACTTCGCTATGTTCTTCTCTCTGTCATTCTTAATGGCCTTAGGTGCTGGGGGCGCTTTCTCTGGTGTGACCGTTAGTTTTGGAACGTCTAGTAAAGTTTTAATCAATTCTCCTTTGAGTATTGCCTGCTATATGGGGTTACTTACAAGCTTCCTTCTCTTCATTATTGCTGCCGTTTTTGGTCAGGCGATATGTAAAGACTACCTCGTTGATATGGACCAAATAGTTTTTACGACCCCTTTAAAGACGAAGAACTTTCTTATTGGTCGCTTCCTTGGTGCATTGATTTTTATGTTCTTAATCACTACGAGTATTCCTATAGGGGTTTACGTGGCCTCAATTCTGCCTTTCGTCCTTGATTCGATGGTAGGAACGAATAGCTTCATGGCCTATGTGAACCCTATGTTTACAGTGGCCCTGCCCAATATTTTTATTTTTGGTTCTTTCTTCTTTTTAATGGGCTCTAAGACTAAGAAGATGACCGCAATCTATATTACCGCGACTTTGCTATTCTTGCTCTGGAGTGCTTCCGGTCAACTATTAAAAGATATCGATAATAAAGTGATCGCTACCCTGCTTGATCCAATAGGATTAAAGGCCGCATCTGAAACCTTTCGTTACTGGACAGTAGATCAGCAAAATAATAAGCATCTTATTTTAGAGAGTTACTTCCTATGGAATAGACTGCTATGGATTGGATTAGCACTCATTGCTTTCTTCGCCTCTTTATTAAGTTTTTCTAAACTTGCAAAGAAAGAGAAAACTAGCACAAAGAAAATGATACCTTCAACTAAACCAAATGAGGAAGTCAAATCTTTTAAGCGTCCAAGCTTAATAAAGATAGACTGGCATTCTGCTTTTTTCAAACAAGTAAAATTTGAATTCAAACAATCAGTGAAGAGTATCTACTTCTTAGTCATTTCTTTGGCGGGCGTAGGTTATATGTTCATCACGGGCACCCAAATCGGAAAAATATTTGGAACGAAAACTTTTCCTGTAACCTATAATGTCTTAGAAATTATAGGAGGAGTATTTTCTCTTTTCATTTTGATTATAATTACCTTGTATACAGGCGAAGCCGTATGGCGTGATAGAGATACTAAGATCAATCAGATTATTGATGCGCTTCCAACTCCAAATATTATTTTCTTTGCGGCCAAATATCTCAATCTTGTGCTTATTACTATACTCCTTCTAACTTCCATGATGTTCTCTGGCCTGATCATTCAACTTGCCTATGGGTATACAAACTTTGAATTAGGCCAATACTTAACTCACCTCTATCTCATCGAGCTTCCCAGTTATTTGAATATTATTTCTTTGATATTCTTTTTTCAGGTAATTTGTAGAAATAAATACTTGGCCCACGGTTTAGTCGTTGCTTATTATCTTTTCACCTCTTTTGCCTCGACAATGGGGTTTGAGCACCGCCTCTATCTCTTTAATTCTGCTCCAAATGCAAAATACTCGGACATGAATCAATTTGGACACTTATTCAAGGTCTTTCATATTTATAATACTTATTGGCTCTTCTTTTCAATACTCCTCTTAGTCGCAACCTATATTTTCTGGCATAGAGGAACTGTATTTATGCCCTATAGGAAATCCCTAGACCTCATTAAAGAAAAGATGACTCCTTTATTAGCCGCCATCAGTGCTAGCGCCTTTGTTGGTCTGCTCTCAATAGGCTCCTACCTCTTCTATCAAACTAATATAGTGAACGACTATATAACTCAAAAAGAGCTAGAGCAGGGCTTATTCAATTACGAGAAGAAGTATAAGAAATACGAAAATTACGTCCAACCAGAATTAAGAAGTGTTTTTACGACCGTCGATATATTCCCTGCCCAGCTAAGAGCAACTGTTAAGGCCAAGCTGGATTATATCAACCACACCAATA
>CALHBL010000259.1 GCA_937930825.1 uncultured Bacteriovoracaceae bacterium | reverse complement strand
TATTGAATACTTTAATTCTGATTTACTCATTTTAAAGATCTAAATCTTAAATTTATTTGTTTTTAATTTTGCTGACAAATTGACAGGTCAATTTTAAACAAGACAAATCCCTGACTACTACCTTTCTTCTTCCGCTCTTATTTCAACATTAACAACATTAACTGGAGCTTCTGGAATCCGGATAGGATTTAGTTACGTCAGTTACGTCTGTCTAAAACGCCCGATTATCTTTCTCGTCTTTTTCATTACTCCGAAGAGCAATAAACTGTAATCATATTAGAATTTAAAAGATCTACTCTGAGGCGACAAGAATCCATCGGAAAAATTATGTTTCATATTTTCCGCTAGTTAGAAGCTTTTCAGCTGCTCTGTCGCTCTCACAAGGCGGAATATTATAGACTCCACCTATTCTCGTCAAGTTTTTTTTTGCATGAGGAACTTTTTTTTACCTTGCAATGCATTCACAAAAGCTCAGCTATAATAGAGAATAATGGAAGGTAATAAATCAAAATTCGAAAGTAACCTTAGGGAACTAGGCCATAGAGTACATTTCAGCATCATGAGCTGTATCGATAAGTGGGGCCAATACCGCTGCCTAGTTTCGAATCACCAATTCTTTGCGAAGGATAGCATCTACAGTATCTATGAGTTCCCTGCCCTACTAAGAGTACTAGGTAGAAAAGCTGACCTTTTCACAAGTAATGTTCAAAAAGAGCTCTATGGGGACACTGGTCCCTACCCCTACGAAGGAACCAGTGGTCAGCTTATCGTGATTCTTAATTGGGACCAACTAGAACGAGAATTTTTATACTTGGAATTCCCAAGTTCAGAAGAGCAGTTTATCGTTCAATTTATCTCACTCCATAAGAAGATTCTTTCAGACTATTCACGATCACTTAGGAAGAGTTCAAACGAAGGGGATTTTAATTGATCTTAGAGCACTCAAGGGTCTTCCCCCGCTATACAGTCATACAACTGCGCCCCAAACTCGTTCTCACAACTTTGGAGGATGCTGAATTTCTCGTTAAAGATATCTCTCTCAATGGGATTCAAATTCTTTCAAAGAGTAAGATCATTCTTAAAAGTTATAATCAAGTTTACTTTAAGCTTAGTGGTAAAGATTCTTATAGAATTAATATTACGCAAGTATGGCAACAGGAAAACCCCATGCTTGAAGAATCATACCGGGTAATTATGAAAGAGGAATTTAAAGATATTTCTTTTAGAAGTGGTTTTAAAATAAAATTCACAGATACTGATGACTTTCTAAAATGGGCAAAATTAATTCAAGCAATCCATCATCATCAAAAAAAGAAGTATAATTTTTAGGAAAATATTTCTAAGAGTTGTTTATCATATTGAGCTTCGATATCTAGTGCTCTTTGCTTTCCTTGTTCCAAGTAGTAATTACGATTTTCCCCGATGGCCAATTCTATCTTCTTGAAAAGGCCTTCATAGTCGTGAGAGAAGTACTTATGACCGCTTACTCCATCTTCAAATAATTCACCTGCACCACCAAGACCTGTTGAAATTAAGACCGTAGCCGAATGGAAGGCTTCAATTAAGACCCTACCAAAAGGCTCAGGCCTAAGACTGCTATGAATGAAGATATCGACTTCTTTAAAAATAACCTCTGGTTTCTGTAGCCCTCCAAGACGAACAAAGGAATCATCTTTGAAAAAATGCTTTTGCAGCTTTATCAGAGAAGCCTTATAACCAAGATGAGCTCCTTTCGTTTTATAAATTTCATCCCCGAAGATAATAAATTCAGAAACTCCTAAACTTTTTAATTTTTCTTTATATAGCCCAGCAAAAGTAATTAAGCTGTGTAGGCCCTTCCAAGGAGCAAACATAGAAGCGCTTCCTATTACAACTGGTGCGCTGGGATCCTTCAGACTAAATTTAAGATTTCCTACCGGGTTGTATAAGCAACCAGTCGTTATAGTTTTAGTTGGATAGATTAATTGATCTAAAGTTTTTTTCACATCAAAAGAGTTTCCAATCAATTTAAGTTCAAAAGTTTTTACAAAGCCCAAGAGTTTCCAGGCCATCCGATAGGGACCACCAAGAAAAGGGTAATCGCGAAAGTGCCAGATGAACTGGCCTTTAAAACTCGAGATAAAACCAAGAAAGAAGAGAATGAATCCAATTTTATTGCCTCCGGTCCACCAAATATCAGATGCCCCCGCCTCCTTTTCTAGCTCGTGAATATTGCGAGAAGTTTTTACAAGACCCAAAAGGGCAAGTGGAAAATTAAAGATAAAACCAAAAGGATTACTCCTTGAAAGGGAGAAGAGGCTTTTATCATACTTAAAGTAATGGATCTGCTTAGGGCCAAATTTATTTTCTTGCAAGAAGGCCGCGAGCTGTTCTTCTTCTCCTTCTCTATCCATAAAGGGAACGAAGAATCTTACTTCATGACCAAGGCGATCTCGCACATCGGCGGCCTGGAGAATAAAACTTCTCTCAGCTCCTCCGAGATAGGGCCCATTGAGATAACAGAATACTCTTTTCAAGTGAGCACCTTCAGTAAGAGATTTTCATATAAACGACAATTGTGACTTTGATGAGTATGAAAGAAAACATTCCTAGAAATCTCTGCATACTTCTTAGGCTCAAGTCTATCAAAGAGTGCCTCAAAGGAACTCTCCAGGGGATACACCCATCCCGTATTATCATCATGGCACGCCTCAGGAAGACCTCCACTAGCGGAGACAATACTGGGGGTGCCCCAACTTCCGGCCTCTAAAATA
>CALHBL010000258.1 GCA_937930825.1 uncultured Bacteriovoracaceae bacterium | reverse complement strand
GCAAAGGCCAAGGACAGATGGGTGGGCGTCAGGCCTAGGCTTTCGGCAAGTTTACAGTACTGCTCAGTTGCAGAAGTTGCTAGTGGGTTCAGGTAGCGGGTAAAGCGGTCATAGATAGTGAGACGTGAGTGCTGAGGTTTTGCACCATTTCTATACTTACCTGTGAGCACGCCAAATGCCAGAGGAGAATAGCCTAGAAGGCTCACTTTTTCGCGCAGGCTAACTTCTGCATTACCAATTTCAAAAGTTCTATTTAAAAGATTATAAGGATTTTGGATGGATTGAATTCTTGGAAGGCCATCTCTTTTGGCAATCTCTAGGTACTTCATCACACCCCAGGGTGTTTCATTAGAAACTCCTATGTGGCGGATCTTACCAGCTCTAATCGCATCATCGAGGGCCGTTAGTCTTTCGGCGAAGGGAGTGACAACTTCATCTCTATTGATATCCTCTAAGCCCAGTGTCCCAAAGAAGTTCGTTGTACGTTCAGGCCAATGCAGTTGCATCAGGTCGATACAGTCTACATTGAGACGCTTAAGAGAAGAGTCGATGGCCTGAGTGATGTGAGCTTTTGAAAAGTTATTATTGCCGCCTCTTATATAATCGCCCATTCCGGGACCTGAAATTTTAGTGGCCAAGAAAATTTTATTGCGGTCAGTTTTTAACTTTGACCAGCGGCCGATATATTCTTCAGTTCTAGTATAAGTTTCAGCTTTGGGAGGAACCGGATACATTTCGGCGGTATCAATAAAGTTGATACCTCTTTCGAAGGCATAATCTAATTGTTCATGCGCTTGGGCTTCAGTATTTTGCTCTCCCCAGGTCATTGTTCCAAGACTAATGAGGGAGACGAGGTCATTAGTATCACCAAAGTTTTTAAATTTCATAATTGCCTCTTTTTCACTTTTTAAAAGCTCTGTACCTACTGGCGAAAAACACTTTCAATTTCTAAATCTGTTTCTTTCTTTATGCCATTAAATAAGTAGTACAGAATGAATCCAACCATGAGCATTGTTGGAATAGTTATGACCGGAAAGGAGAGGAATGTCATCTTACCTAGGGACTCAACGAACTCTTCAGTTCCGGGTTTACCTTTTAAGACATAGACAGCAAGAACAAAATTTAAGATTGAAGAAACGAGAAAGGTACTGGCCAGCATGTAGGTAGAGTTCTTAAGTCTACCCTTAAAGAGGTGGGTGAGTTTCTTTTCTTCATAGGCGTCAGCTATCATATCAAGATCAATCATTTGACCTAGGAAGCTTCTGACAAGGGGCTTAGAGGTCTTCTCACTGATAAGAACGACAGCGCCGACAATAAGGGGAATTGCCGTTTCTTTTACGATCATCCAAGTTTTATCAAGCTCAAAGAGACCGATACCACCGGTAATGAGAATGCTAAAGAGACCAATTAAGGAAAAGCCATTCACTTTTGATGATTTGATTAAATCATAAACCCCATAAGCTAGAGGGAAGAGTAGGGCAAGAATAAGTCCATTCACTTGGCCTAAGTATTCGGCTTTTGAGAACTTCATCATAATGACAGTTGGAATGACAATATTAAGCAAGAGGTTAAAGAGGGGGTTCTCTCTCTTGGGCAGAGAATCTTGATTACCATTTGTTTGTGGTTGAGTTGAGTTCAAAATAGTCCTTGAGCTTCGTAGTGGAAAGTAACTGACCTTCGTGCTCTATTATTACTTCCTTACATCTTTACTTTTAATATTGCCGGATAATTTTCAAAAAGGTCAGAATATTTGTACGGCAATACTAACATGTATCAAGGAAGATGAATATGAAAAATCTACTAGTCGCAATGACCCTAATAACTGGTGTCAGTACAGCAGCGGCTCCCCAAAAATTGATTGTTAAGCTCAAAGAAGGTGTTAACGCAAAGTCTATGAGCTTCTTTCAAAACAAGAGTGTGAATAATGTTCGCGATCTTAAAGTGTCCTTTGGCTCTTTCTACTCTGTTACCACAGACGGATTAAGCCAGAAGTCTCTTTCTGATTTAGAAGCAGACCCAAGAGTTGAGTATGTTGAAAAGAGTCAAACTTATACTATCTCTCCTCTAAGCTCCACAGATGTTGAAGAAACAATACAGGATGTTAAGTTTGAAGATCAGTGGGGACTTAAGAACACAGGAAAGAATTCAGGTTTTTGGATATTCAGAGGCAAGGAAGGGCAGGATATCAATGCAGAAGGTGCTTGGAAGTTTACCAGTGGAACTGAAGACATAAAAATTGCAGTTATTGATACTGGCGTTGATTATAACCACGAAGATCTTAAAGAGAATATGTGGATCAATGAAGCGGAAGTGAATGGCGAAGAAGGCGTTGATGATGATGGGAATGGCTATGTCGATGATGTTCATGGTTATGACTTTGCCAATAAAGATGGCGATCCAATGGATGGCCAGGGTCATGGAACTCACTGTGCGGGGGTCATTGGTGCTCTCCATAATAGTAGCGGCATACGCGGTGTTATGAGTGATGTAAAACTTGTTGCGATCAAGTTTCTCTCTGATGCAGGAAGCGGTGAGAGTGAAGATGCGATTGCTTCAATAGAGTACGCTATAAAAGCAGGAGTTAATATCATGAGTAATTCTTGGGGCGGAGGAAACTTTTCTCAGGCGTTGAAGGATTCGATTCAGGCAGCCAATGATGCTGGGATTATCTTTGTTGCAGCAGCAGGAAATGCGAGATCCAATAATGATAAAGGAAGCTCTTACCCTGCGAATTATAAGCTTGATAATGTGATCAGCGTTGGTTCAATGGCAGGATCAGGAAAGAAGTCTAGCTTTTCTAATCATGGTAAGAAGAGCGTTCACATCTTTGCTCCAGGGTCAGGAATAATCTCAACTGTTCCTAAGAATAAATATAAGAAATTAAGTGGAACTTCAATGGCCGCTCCCTTTGTAACTGGGGCGATGGGACTTCTTCTTTCTTCTAGTCCAGATCTTACACCACTAGAAGCTAGGGAAAGACTTGAAGCAACAGCGGTAAGAACTAAACATCTGAAAAAGTATACGACTTCGGGAAGATTGGATGCGGCCCGTTTAATTAACGACGAAAGAGATTAAAAAGTAAGTACAATACCTTAAGTAAAAGAAGGCCACTGAGAAGTGGCCTTTTTTTATTGGTGTAGGTTAGTGGGGTCGGAAACTCTGTAGACCTGAATCCCTTGGTCTCCTGCAGCTGAATATAGGTAATCAGGAGTACTAGATGAACTTGCAGGCATCAGATAATTATTTTGACCAGGGCCTGTAGTAGAGTCTAGTGGAGTGGGCGAAGTTGGGAGAGTAAGATCATAAGATGCAATCCCAGTACTTGTTCCTACGTAGAGTGTCGAAGAGTTCTTAGGAATACTTACAGAGTGAACAGGACCTGGGATTGAAAGGGTAGTATTTCCCCCAGGGATTCCTGCAACAGTATAAGGAACTATTTCAACTCCTCCTGTTGTGAGGGGAATATAGAGAATATTACCACTGCTTTTATGAGCGATACCTCCAGCGCTTGGAGCTGAGGGAAGGGCAATAAAAGTTTTACCCGCAGGCATATTTGCAGGGTTGAGTACATTTACTGAATAGAGCTTTTGATCCAATTTACAAACGACAAAGAGGTGATTGCCATCAAGGTGCATGGAAAGCACCTCATCTCCCGCTCCTTGTTCACAAACTTGAGCATCTTGTTTAAGGGGGACTTCTGTATTGTAATTGATAGCAGTAACTTGTCCATCACTTTGGCCCATGTAGACAATATCATTAGAGTGATCAACGAGTAGACTTGTACCTTCATTAGAAGTGCTATTATGAGTAAAGCTCTTTATGAGTGTTGGATTAGTAGGATCAGTTAAATTGTAGGAGATGATATTTAGCCCTTTTATAGCGACTAGAGTAGTAGTGTCCCCTTTGAAAGTGGCATGGTGATAATTACCAGTAGTGTAGCTCTTTGCAAGAATAGGGTTTTGTTTATCGGCAAGATCAAAGACCTGAGCATGCTCTTCTCCATTAGCACTAAAGGCCACAGTTCCAGAGTCATTGATGGCTATTCGGTTCATTTGAGTAACATTAAAGTAGGGATTGGGGTCAGTTACTGCTGGGGTTGCTGTGCCTGCGGTTGTCGTCACGTGTATTCCGGACTGAGTTAGAGCGAATATAGAGGTACTATTCTGAACTGAGCGGTTACAGATATTCGAGGCTCCTATATTCAGTCTTCTTGCATAGGAAGGAGCTGAGGCCAGATTATTTATATCAAAGAGTTTTGCGTAACCAGCATCCACTTCGCATAGGGGCAGTAAATTATTTCTGATATTTCCAAGTTTATTACCTTGGGTACCGGTCCTAAAATTCTCTTGGATTGGGGAAGCTTGATCAGGTGATGTCACATCAAACCGTTTTACATGAGTATTGTTTGAAGGGCCTGTTGCATACATATGATCAGTTGAAGGATCAAAACGAAGGTCAGTTATATCGTCGATGTATGAAGTTGTGGTCATTGATCCGGGACTAGACTCTGTCGCAATATTAAAGGAGACAAGTTTGTCGTCACAGGCTACATAAATATAGTCCCCGGCCGAAGCATCTGAAAATTCAACAGCTTTACAATTAGTTTCTGCTCCTACCGCAGTGGTATTATTTAAGGTAGGCTCAGATGCTGTAGCGAGGCTAATTCCATAGAGAGTATCGGCTGTTACAAGCCACATATATTCCTCGCTAAAAGTATGATCTAGAACTCCAGTAATAGCAATATCGGCTTTACCGACAAAATCAGGAGAGTCGAGGTCAGTACCTGTGTCTGTACTCCAGATGTACATATCAGTCTGATTATAGAGATAGATATAGTGCTCATGGTAAGCAGCACGAGTAGGAGCAAAGCCTTCAACTCTTAGGGTCGATTTCTTAGTAAGTGTCGGTAGAGAAGAGACATCATAAACTTCTAAGCCTGTTGAAGTTAGGGCGTAGAGGTGAGTTTCGTTAATGACAAAACCATCAATATAGTTTCCACCAAGGTTCATTGAATTTTGCTCAACAGTCAAGGCCGTTGAGCATACGCCAGTACTTGTATTGCCAGCAATATCCCTAAGGATCACCTCATAGAAGTAGTCTCCCTGGGTTGGAAAATCAAATGTTGCAGAAGTTAAAGATTTATCAATTGCACTTCTGGGATCAACGATAGTCCCATTGCAGCTACCACGACGAAGGTTTACATCAATATTAAAAATGTCAGCAGCATCATTATAGGTCCAAGGCTGGGTCGATGCCTGCTTCGTTGTAATTGTTGTTAGCCCTGACCAATTTGTTGCATTTAACGTTGGAAGAGCTGGAGCTGTTAAATCAATAGTAACTCCTGGCCCACATAAACTGGTGTTTGTATTTCCTGCATTATCAGTTGCTGTGACTTTAAAGTAAGTTTGTCCTTCTGATAATAATGCTGTTGTTAAGGTAGTGACATCCCCTATGTTTTGAAGGGTGTCTTTAGAGGTTGAGCAACTAGGATCAGAGAAGTATTCTACTCGATAGGCTTGAATGTTGTTAGCATCTATGGCCGCAGTCCAACTTAAGTCTAAAGTTCTATCATTAGTGGGAGAGGTCTGGGTGATAGAGAGGTTAGTGGCAGCATTGGGAGCTATTGTATCGAAAATGACATCATTTGAGCAAAGAGATGAGGATGAATTTCCGGCATCATCAAGAGCAATGATTTTAAAAGAAAAAGTTCCGTTGCTTTGAGGAATAAAGTCCCTAGTCGTAACTGCTTGGCCTAGTGTAATGGGAGTCGTCACTAGTGAAGCACAACCGGCATTATAAAATTCTAAGCTGTAGGAGCTATGGCCCATCGTTGCTGGTGTCCAAGTCGCTGTGAAGGGTGAAGTGTTAGAAATAGTTACTCCACCTGCGAGCAGGATTGAGGTCGCAGCAACTGGGGGTACAGTATCTTTTGGAATATTGTATCCCGATAATGAAGTTGGATTACCGGCCAGGTCAGTAATGGTGATATTAACAGGATGAGTTGCATCAGCTAGAGAAGTTGTGTCAATGCCAGTGACATTCCAAGCACTCCCATTACAAGTCGCACTCGAAAAGGCGAGAGAATTGATATTCCCACTAATAGTCGCGGCAATAGAGTCACATATGCCTGAGATTGAATAAGAAGTTTCGTTACCGCTATTGATCGCACTTATGGAAGTCGTAGCAGTTGGAGCGACAGTATCTTTAGAAAGAATTATACTTGGTGAGGTGTTATTTCCAGCAAGGTCAATTTGATGAACTTTAAGTTCGTAACCAACACCTGGAGGAGTATCGGCATAAGCACTGAAATTACTTGTAAATGAGTATGTACCAGCACTACAGGCAAAGGGACTTCCGCTTATTGGAGCACCATTAACAGTGGCGTGAATAGGAAGATTATTTTCACAATTTCCTGATAGTTGATAGGCGCTTTCATTGGCCAAGTTGATCCAGTTGGTACTTCCATCGTAATGATTATTAGTAGTATCTAAAGTAAGTGCAGGCGCTGTTAAATCTAAGCCAGGTCCATTGATATTAATCGCTAGGTTAAGACTTGTGGGAAGCTTCTTAGAAAAGAAGAGGTTTGAAGGAGTAGGGGCGGTAAGAGACGTTTTGATATCTAAAATCTTTTCGTCGCCACTACAAGCTAATCCGGTATAAGTTTTTATTCTAAGAGGG
>CALHBL010000257.1 GCA_937930825.1 uncultured Bacteriovoracaceae bacterium | reverse complement strand
TGAAAGACCTCACCTTTTAAGTTTTAGGACTCGCGTACGGAATACTCTTGGGATGAGTACTTCCCCAATAGACTTGAGAGTGTCAGATATTACAAGCTTTATTGATGAGGCAAAGCCTACGAAGACATCCGAATCTTCGTTTGAAATAAAGATTCCTTGGTCTGTTAGAGGTATGAGAAATTACTTTAGATTTGACTACCTTCAAGATGACATCTTTGTCGGTGTTGATAGGGATCAAGAGATTGAGCTGCCGAGTAAAGAGTTTATTGGTGAAATTCTGAGAAGTTTTAATATGGATTCTCTTGGCGCGGAATGTGTTCTACAAATGAATTTCTCTACGGCCGTTAGTAAAGTTGAAATTCAAGCTGAAAGTGAGAAAGGCCCATCTAACTTTGAGCATACTTATCTTGATCGAGATGGAGTCTTTACACCAGAGATTTCCCCTCTATCTCAAAAGTTCTTTGCAGTTGGTTATGAAGAGGGCATCTTTTCTATAAAAGTTTCCTATGAGGATGGTAGGAGTGACTACTTGAGAACTTACTGCTCACCATCTACTTATCTCTTAGAGCAACTCTGACTTTTAACTAGCTTATATAAATTCTTAGGGTAGCGTCTTCTGATCTTCTTAGGGTCGACTTTGAAGTATCTCTTTGGGGTGAGAGGAACATCTGACATAAAGAGAGTTCCCTTAGGAAAGAGAGTAGTCAGCCTTTGCTTTTTAATATGATTATTCACATTCCTTAGATTATGTTGAGTACTCTTAAGTTGAGGTATTACTTTAAGCAGCGCAATTTTGCATTTAGTAAGATAGAAATCAATTTTCCCATCGTGTTTTTTAATATTTTGAGAAAAAATTAAGTCCCTGTAGTTTAATGTATAAACAAGAGCGAGAAATTCACTATAGAAGTTCTTAGCAGCAAAGCCCCAGTTTGGATGTTTGAAATGCTTTATTAAGGTTGCGACACCTATCTTCTTAAAGCCTCTTTTGCGAAGCCTTTTAATTCCTCGTCTCATAAGCCCTGTACCAGAATTATAAGCATTAACTGCTAGATCCCAGCGCTTCATGATTTTCTTATTTTGAGCAAGAAGATGCAGAGCTCCAGCTGTGCTTACTAAGGGTCCACTTCTTTGGTCAACTTGCTTTGTCATGCGAAGGAAATGCTTACCTATTATATTCATAAATTGCCAGGGCCCAGTGGCCCCAACTTTTGACCTCGCATGTATATTAAAGCTTGATTCTAGGAAGCTGATTGCGAGCAGTTCTTTTGGTAGCTCAAAGACTTCAAATAGGTTTTGAATTGACTCGTTATAGCCCTTAAGATTTTTAAGACCCTGCTTTATATGATTTTTTTGACCAGTTTGCGAGCGTAAATTCTTAGAAAGTACATTGAAGAATTTAGCTCGTTTCTTCTGTGACGGAATCTCAATATTGGCCTTCTTTAAAGACTCTAATATGGATAGGCACTTCTCTTCTGTACATTTTCCTTTAGCTAGCCTGGAAAAAGCTTTCTTATACTTTTTAAGGACCTGCTTCATCGTTTTATTCTGGAGGCCGTATTTTGTATTTTTGTTAAGCACTGACTTAGTTAATTCCGTGAAATCAATAACATCGTAAATAAGAGCTAGATTATCAATATCATGAAGAACCGACTGACTACTGGAGTGCTCAGTATAAACTTTAAACCAAAACATGACCCTATCATTTAAGGCACCAGGTATATTGAAAGCATCATCAATCCTACTGTGAGGATCTATTAGATAATGCTCGAAATTACTCTTTTGTTCTGAAACCTTTTGCTTACCACTGGCCTTGAAGTTCAGAGTATCCATTAATGTTAAATCGTCTTGAAAATAATTCTCAGCTGAAAATGAGAATGTTGAGCTTATAGTGATTGTGATTGCGATTAAAATAACTAAAATTAACTTTCCCATTCATGCCTTTTAAAAATTTCGATTGTACGCTTATAGCCTAGTTGTACCATTTCTCTCATCTTTTCTGGATTAAGAGAAAAACTATTCTTGAAAAATATATCGTAACTTTCATGGGATGGGTAAATATCTATGAAATGAATATTGGGATCGAAATGAAGCTTCCTCTCAAGTAGACTTGTGAGGTTGTACCGATGCTCTTCAGAGAATTTATTACTCTTTAAGTATTCATTCACAGTATTGATAATATCTCTATTGGTGACTCTTCTTGCGCGTGACGCGACAATTTTCTTCTGGATCATAAGGTAAATGGCCTGAGTGCATATGGCCGGAAGACCATAGTTGACGAGTGAGCCAACTGCATCCTGATAGTGATAGGGTGTATGGGTCCAACTACTTATGACAAAGTCACATTTATTATCAATAGCAACATGTGTGCTCAATGTTTCACGGATTTCTCCATCAATATAATAGTCGACTTGTTTGGTTACAGGGTTTTTGACTGGAGAAGGTGAGTAAAATGGTGGGACACTCATGCTTGCAGCTACAGATTCGCTTATGGGCGTATCTGTGTAGTAGCTAGCTGTTCCATCATGTGGCGGTTTCGGATAATTATACTTAGAGAAAATAACTTTTCGTGAGTGGTCAAGTTGAGTGGCCACAACGAATACATCAGCTAAGTAGTCTTTGAAGCTATTAGAGACGAGAACATTCTCTTCTAAGTAGTTTCTAAGACCAGTTGTAGTAAAAAGACCGTTAAAGTTAAGCAGGGGGTTAAGTAAAGTTTTTAGCAATGTCGGAAACTCTTCAAAAGGGCTGTAGTTTTGTCCTCTAGGTGGTCGCTTAATGTCTCCTCTTAATGAGAGCATGTCTTTGTAAGAAATAGCATTTAACTTACCTTTAGATTTATTTACATGCGCCTCGATGATATCAATAGGCTTAAAGCCGCTGGCGAAGTACAAGCTAATTAAAGCCCCAGCGGAGCTTCCAACGTACGTAGAGATCTCTAGGCTTGATTTAGCGGATTTATTACTTTTTAAAGTAAAGCCAAGCTCTTCAAGGGCCAATCCGACACCTATATGCCAAGAAGCAGCTTTAACGACTCCTCCGCTGAGGACTAAGGCAACTCTAGCGTCTTTAAAATTATTCAAATCTACTCTTCTCATGTATTCCTTTCGGTAATTTTTAAAATTAATAGAGAATGTTAACTTTTAAACTTCTGTTTTATTTATTAAAATACCACAAAGAGGTGAGCTATGGATGGTTATTGGCTATCAATTTCTGAGTATTCAAACTATCGTAAAGTGTCCGTCTCAAGTATTCGGCGCTACATAAAAGCTGGCAGAGTAAAGTCTAAGCTAGTGGACGGTAAGTACAAAATTTATGTATCTGATGAAAACTATTCTCTTAGGGTTAACTTAAAAGAAAAAGAAGAGTTGTCTGTAAAGCTTGAGCTTCATGAATTAAAGACAAGGGTGAGACTTTTAGAAGAAGAAAATAATGATTTGCGAATGCTTGTTAGTATTTATGAAACTCAAGGTAAGAAATTAAAAGAACTTCCACCTGAACTCCCGGTTAATCAATGAAAATTATAATCTTCTTAGCATGTCTCTTTTCGGTTTCAATAAGTGCTAATATGCGTAGGTGCATGCTCCTACCCGTTAGGGATAGTATTGGAGGGGCCTTAGGTTTCAAAGTCTTTGAGGACGTTGAAGAATTCTTAAAAGAGTCCGGCTGGTGTTACTATACAAGTAATAGTGAAATTCTAAATATTTTATCAAGTTATAAGAAGAACTTAGACTCAATTTTAGAGAACCCTGAAGTTCTAAAAATAATTAGCGAAAAAACTAAAACGGGTTCACTCATTAAAGTAGAAATACAAAATCAAGTGAAAGGTGTCGATCTTTCGGTAAAGGTTCTTGGTGACAATGGTGAAGATGTCTATTTTCAAGAAAAAATCAGGCTTGATAGCGATGACTCTAAAGTAATTTCTCAAACTGTAAAAAATTGGCTGAGTATCTATGAAAAACAGATTCCTTATGATGGAAAAGTAATTGGCGTTCTCGGGAATCAATTTTCAATAAATGTTGGAACTAATCGGTCGCTCTTTCCGGGAAATCAGTTGGTGATTATTAGACCGGTGCGTAAGAAAAGGCACCCCTTACTCAAGGAAGTGATTGATTGGGAAACTGAGAAAATTGGGGAAGCAAAAGTCATTCATAGTAGTGAAAGACAGTCACAAGCTAATGTTGTGAGATACTCAACAAGGAAGAAACTCAAAATTGGTGATTGGGTGATTAGCGATAGGCCAACAGAGGAAGTTGTAGAACAAAATAAGTTTATAGATAAGGATGAGTATAAATTTGGAAAGCTAGGAGAAGTATCTCTTCTTCTAAACCTTGGTAAAGGTTCAGCAACCTTTGAAGAAACTTCAACAAATAAGATTGGAGGTACGGTCTTAGGTGTCGAGCTCAGGTCTACTCTTTGGATAACTCGGAACTACTGGGTAGGACTTGATATAAGTAGAATTGTTGGAAGTTTATCACAAGAGGAAGGGACGCTAGTTAATGAATCAAACTCTATGTCGAACTCTCTATTTCGCTTAAAATTAGGTTATAAGTATCTCCCTATGGGATTCTTTTATGGTCCACAAGTTGATGCCTATGTCGGTTACGCATCCTATTCTTACGGCCTAGACACTTCTCTTAGGGATGGTTTTGTAGAAACTAAATTTGCAGGAATACTCATGGGTGTTAAGGCCAGCATTCCACTCCAAAAAGTTATACGCGCTTATATTGAGTTGTCCTTTCTCTTTGCTCCTTCTTATAGTGATGAAGTAACTAATATGAAAGCTGATTCCGCACGAAATTATACTTTAGAAGTAGGTGGTTCTTATATTTATGCCCCTAATATTTCTTTTGATTTGGGCTATGGCGTGAACTCCAGTAAGGCCAGCTTTATTGACCCCATTCAAAGTATCTCCCCCAAAATATCTACTTTTAAGTTAGGATCAACTTTCACCTTTTAAAGAGTTAATAATGAAGAAATATACTGAATTGGAAGAGAGCTTAAAGCATCACAAGCAGCTCTACTACCAAGGCAAGCCCGAAATATCAGATAGTAAATACGACGATCTTGAAGAGCAGCTCAGAAAGGTAAAGCCGGAAAGCTATGTGCTTAACATGGTTGGCAGTAGTCCAAGAGGTTCCAATAAAGTAAAGCACGAAACTAAAATGTTGAGTCTTAATAAGACCTACAAAGTAGAAGAGTTGTTGAGCTGGAAGGGAGAGCATAAAATTGTCAGTACTTTTAAAATTGACGGGGTAAGCTGTAGTTTAGTGTACGAAAGGGGAAGGCTCACGATTGGAAAGACCAGAGGTGATGGACAGGTCGGAGAAAATATAACTGATAAGTGCATGTGGATTAGAAATATTCCTGCTGAAGTTAATCAACAAGAAAAAATAGAAGTTAGAGGTGAGATCTATTGTACTGAAGAGAACTTTAAAGAATTATCTAAGAGAATGGAACAAAGAGGTTTAGAAAAGCCTACTTCATTAAGAAATATAGTGGCGGGACTAATTGGAAGAAAAGAGAATATAGATCTCTGCTCCTCTATTGAGTTTCAAGCATTTGATCTCATTCAAGAAAACCAAGAAATTAAAACTGAAATAGAGAAACAAAAAATATTAAAAGAGCTTGGCTTTATTACACCTGCAATGACATTGCATGAAGATGCTGAAAGCGTAGAAGAAGTACTAGAAGAAGCTCAGAAATTTATGAATACAGGCAACTATCAAATAGACGGTCTTGTCTTTTCGTTTGATGATTTAAGTCTTCATGAAGAACTAGGACATACAAGTCATCATCCTCGCTATAAGATGGCCTTTAAGTTTCAAGGAGTATCAAAGGTAACCTCAATAGAAGAGATTACTTGGCAAGTCTCAAGAAATGGTATTCTTACTCCTATCGCGCAAGTTGTCCCCATTGAGCTCTCTGGAGCTATGATTTCTCGTGTCACGCTCCATAATTATGGAGTTGTAGCCCAGAATAAATTGAAGGCCGGGGATGAAATAGAGATTATTAGAAGCGGGGAAGTGATTCCTAAATTTCTTTCAGTTAAAAAAGAAGGATCTAAGCCTTATGAAATACCGAAAGAATGTCCAAGTTGCAGTGGGCCCGTTGAGGAAGTCGAAATTAGACTGATATGCCCAAATATGAGTTGTCCTGCCAGAGTTAAAGAAACAATTCTTAACTATATTCAGAAAATTGGAATTGATGATCTGTCTTCAAAGCGTCTTGATGAACTTATAAAGGCAAATTTAGTTCTTACGATTCCAGACTTGTACAAGATAAGAAAAGAGGACCTTTTGAGTCTTGAAAAAGTACAAGAAAAACTTGCGACAAAATTATTAGCAAGTATTTCTAAGTCTAAGAACACGGAGCTGGTAACTTTCTTGAGCTCTTTAGGTATATCAGGAGGAGCTTATAATAAATGTGAAAAGGTAGTTCTTGCTGGGTTCAATACTTTAGAGAAGCTAAGAAATCTGACAATCGAAAATTTGATATCAATAGAAGGTTTTGCTGAGAAATCAGCGCAGGATTTCTTAGCAAGCTTGAAAGAAAAAAGGGATATGATAAATGAGCTAGAAACTCTTGGATTTTCATTTGAAGCGGTTGAAATTGTGGAAGGTCCGTTTATGCAGAAGAAGGTATGTATAACAGGTTCATTGAGTCGAAAAAGAGCTGAAATAGAAAAAGATCTACGAGAGCTTGGGGCCATCGTTGTCTCTTCTGTCTCGAAGAATACTAATTTTCTTTTAACAAATGATAAAAGTCCATCCAGCTCTAAGTTTAAAAAAGCAATAGAGCTTGATATTCCGGTGATTTCAGAGGAAGAATTCTATTCTCAAAAGGATCTGTAATGGCCAAGAAGAAAACACTCTATGTCTGTCAAAATTGTTCATATGAATCTCCAAAGTGGCTGGGTAAATGTCCTGAGTGTCAGGAATGGAATTCATTTGAAGAGCTAACGAAGAACTCTTCGGAAGTTTCCAAGTCAGGATCGCAGGTTAGAAATGTAAATTCTAAAATGCCAAAAACGATTTCTCAGATAGAAGAAATTAAATTGGAACGAAGTCCAACTGGAATGGGGGAGTTTGATCGCGTTGTTGGTGGTGGTCTTGTTCCCGGTAGCTTAACACTTATTGGCGGGCAGCCTGGTATAGGAAAGTCAACTCTGCTCCTAGAGGTGATGGGGTTACTCGCTAAGAATTTTAATCAGGAGAAGGTTCTCTATGTCTCAGGTGAAGAGTCAGAGTCCCAAGTCGCTAGAAGAGCGAAGAGATTAGATATTAAGGGAGATAATCTCTTAATTCTGAATGAAACTATTTGGCAGAATATTTTAGAAGTGATTAATAAGGAAAAGCCCAAGTTTCTTGTAATTGACTCTATTCAAACGACTGTTAGTCAGGAAATTCAATCAGCACCAGGAACTGTCAGTCAAATTCGAGAAGTTACTTATGAACTTCTTAATCATGTGAAATCAAGAGATATCACCTGCTTCATTGTCGGGCATATTACAAAAGACGGAAATATTGCTGGTCCAAAAATCTTAGAGCATATGGTTGACACGGTTATTTACTTTGAAGGTGATCAATTCGGACAGTATAGAGTTCTGAGGGCCATTAAGAACAGATTTGGAAATACTAATGAAGTTGGAATATTTGAGATGGAAGAGGTTGGACTTAAGGAAGTTCCGAATCCTTCCCAGTATTTTCTTGATGACCAAATGGTTGACAGCTATGGGCGGAGCCTAACTTGTATTCTTGAGGGGACTAGGCCGCTCTTTGTAGAAATTCAGGCGCTAGTTGTTGAAAATAAATTCGGTAACGGTAGAAGAACTACTCAGGGAATTGATGGTAATAGGCTCTCTATGATGGTGGCCATTATAGAAAAGTATTTTGAAATACCACTTGGTTTTAATGACATATATGTAAATATTGTTGGTGGCTTTAAGTTGTCATCAAGAGAGAGCGACTTGAGTGTTATTGCTTCTCTTATTTCAAGTTATAGGTCAAGGCCTATAAACCCTCGCGAGCTTTTCTTAGGAGAGGTGGGTTTGACTGGAGAGGTTCGGTCCGTGCCGATGATAGAATCAAGGCTAAAGGAAATTCAGCAATTAAACTATGAAGCAGTCTATACCTCCGTGAAAACTGTAACTCGATACGCGGATAAATTTCCTAAGCTCAAATTAATAGGTTTAAAAAAGGCTAATGATTTAGATAAGTACTTAGATTAGAGGTAAATCTTCTTAAGATAAGAAGTCCACTTCATCTGCTTATTCTTATGATATGCCGTCGTCTCTTCATTAAAGACTTTATCGCTCTTCCACTTCTCAGCGATATCTTGCTTGGTGAGTAGCTTTGCACCAACGGCAGCTGCGCATGCTGCACCAAAGGCGGTTGTTTCAATAACTTGAGGGCGTACCACTGAGATCTCAGAAAAAGATGATTGTAATCTCATGAGTAAATTATTTATTACGGCACCACCATCAACTCTAAGTTCTTCTAATTTTTGACCCATATCTTTTTCTACACTTTTAATAAGGTCATTAATACTTAGGCAAATGCCTTCGAGGCAGGCCCGTGCAATCTGTGCATTTTCAGTATCACGTGTGAGTCCAACTATTGCTGCTTGTGAATCTGATACCCAGTGAGGGGAGCCGATTCCTGTGAAGAAGGGGAGGAAGACAATATTCTCCATCGATTCATCAGTTGCTTTTATCGCCAAGTCTTCAATTTCCGAACTATCTTTGATAATTTTCAAGTTGTCGCGTAGCCATTGAACAGCTGCGCCAGCGATATAGCTGCTACCCTCAAGGGCGTAGTAATTAATACCTTCTTCTTGATAAGCGATGGTTGTTAGTAGTCCATGGTTGGAACGCTTTACTTCAGTTCCAGTATTAATGAGATAGAAGGCACCGGTTCCGTAGGTGCATTTGCTCATTCCTTTGTGAAATCCGGCTTGACCAAAGAGTGCGGCTTGCTGATCTCCTAGAATGCCAGAAATAGGGATATCATCTGGAAGAAATGAAAGACCCTTAGTCTGGCCAAAAGTACCAAAACTCGACTTAACAATAGGTAGGGTTTTCTTGGGTATATTGAAAAAATCCAATAACTCTTCATCCCAGCAAGACTCTTCTATATTAAAGAGAAGTGTTCGAGAAGCGTTGCTTGGCTCTGTTGAGAAACTACTTTGACTACTAAGTTTATATAAGAGAAAAGTATCGATAGTACCAAAGAGGCAATTATCTTCCTTCAGTGCTTTTTGAACGTTAGTATTATTTTCAATCAGCCATTTTATTTTTGTGGCACTAAAATAAGGATCTAGAGGAAGCCCCGTTTTGTTTTTAATGGATTCCCTGTGCTGAGTTGTTGCCTCTTTACAGAATTGATGAGTTCTTCTGTCCTGCCATACAATGGCGTTTGCTAGAGGCTTACCCTGCTTATTAAAGGCACAAATTGTTTCTCTTTGGTTGGTAATTCCAAGAGCGACAATGTCTTTTGTTTGTATATTAGAAATGTTTAAAACTTCGCTTACTGTGCTTTCTACTGTTGCCCAAATATCTTCAAGATTATGTTCAACAAGACCAGGTTTAGGGAATATCTGGGGGAATTCTTTATTACACTTCTTTAAAATATTGAGACTCTCTACTTCAACTAGCGCAGCGGTTGTCCCTGTTGTCCCTTGGTCTATTGAAAGTATGAAACTCATATTTAATCCTTATAGTTCTAAGTCGTCAGCAGGATCACTTGGCAATGCTACTGCTTTAATGATGGCTTCCCATTGTTTAGCGACAGTACCATTGAAGCTGGCAATAAGAGTGAAAGAAAGTCCGATCAGTATAAGGAGTAGAAAGAGAAACTCAATAAAAGATTGGCCCGATTGATTCTTTCTCACCTTTTTTAAAAATAGGCGAATATCGTGTACCTTGCCCTGCTGCGCGATGTCGAGACTTTTATATTCCATCTTATTATTATATAGGTATACCAGTTGAATTTTCCAGTAAGTTAACAAAATCTAGTATTTTCAAATGGCACTAATCTGCAGATTGCAACTTCAATCTTTTCTTCAGGAGTAATTTGAAAACTCGTATGCTTCCTAAAATGAAGAAATATATTCCAATTTTTAGCGCAATAGCAATATTGTCTTTCTACCTCGTTAGTCAGGGAATATATAATAATCAAAACCCAACAGCTAACCCAACGGGCGAGAAGGCCAAGAAGTATTCTCACTATGAAAATGTAGTGAAGAAGCTAAATGTGAAAACTCTAGATGCGAAAACGATTTCTATTAAGAGTAAAATGCCAAAAGTTTTAATTATAAATTTTTGGGCAAGTTGGTGTGTGCCATGTCTTGAAGAGTTTCCTTCACTTGTGAAGTTATATACTAATTATTCGGATAAGGGCTTAGAAGTTTTGGCCTTTAATACAGATGAAAAAGACCAAGTAAAACTCATCCAGAAGGTGAAGAAGAAGTTTAAGCTTAATTTCCCTATCATTGTGGATAAGTCTGGAAAATATATTTCAGATTTTATGATTAATGCTATTCCGGTATCGATAATTTTCCAGAAGGGAAAAGTAGTAAAAGTTTCTAATGGTGCCATGGATTTTCAATCAGAAGAGTTTAAAGAAAATCTTCAGAATTGGCTCGATTGATTACATCGAACAGAAGCTAGTACACTTGCATTAGCACGAATCAAAAGACATTCATTCTCATACCAAGCCGGATCAGGCATACGCTGGATGCACATATTCCCAGGAGGGCAGACAGGCATAGGGGGCTGACCACATATTCTGCCAGATTTAAGGTTACAAGAACCAGCGGTACAAGCACCATTTGTATAATTGAGCTTATTACATTGGGCCACACAGCTATTAATTAGAGTTACATAACCTGAAGTACTAAGGGCACAAACGGGTGCTTCGGCATTAGTACAAGAGCAACTTTTGGCAGATAAACTTACTGGGTTAGAGGACTTATCGGTTAACATTTCAGGCTTTCTCAAACCTTGCCCGCAAGAGACCAAAAATAAAATAATTAGAGCAATTACTATTCTCATACAATCCCTGTCGATTTATTCGTGGATTAGATTTAACTTTTCTTCATTATAGCAAAATTTCTACCCCACGAGTATGTGATTTGATCTATTTGACCAACCTTAAAAAGAGAAAAACGAGGCTTCTTTCCAACCTCAATAGATCCTTGATCCTTAAGATTAAGAGCATGGGCCGCATTTAAGGTAATAGCACCCCAAATTTCACTCAATGACATTCTTAGTGTCGGGGCACTTAGAGAAGCAATCATCAGAAGATTATCACAGTGGCAGCTACCGGGATTGAAGTCAGAGGCAATTGCTAGCTTTGCACCAGAATCTATGAGGTCCCTAGCATTAGCTTGAGGTTTACCGAGAAAGAATCCAGTTCCTGGCAAAAGAGTAGCGACTGTGTCAGAAGCTGCGAGTGCTTCAAATCCATCTGCCTGGGTGCAAAGTAAATGATCAGTACTTAGGGCCTGGTACTTAGCTGCAAGAATGGCCCCTTTATTATCATTAAATTCATCAGCATGAGATTTTATTGGGACTTCTAAATTTTTGCAAAATTTAAAGAAGCGCTCAGTAGCAGCAGAGTCAAAGTAGCCCTTTTCGTGAAAAATATCAGCAGCATCGACTATGTCCTTCTTTGTTAGTTTTTCTAATGCCGGAAAGACTACTTCATCAAGGTAGTGGTCCGCATTGGTAAAAGCCTTAGGAACTGCATGGGCCGCCATGAAAGTATTGAAGATATTAACTCTCTTAGCAAAATGAAGTTTAAGGTCATGGATAATTTCCGTGCATTCAATTTCTTTTTCAAGATTGAGTCCGTAACCACTTTTTATCTCAATAGTTCCAATGCCGTAAGAAGCAATGCGCTCGATTCGTTGAGCAGCACTTTTGAATAACTGATCTCTAGTTGAATTATTTGTAGCCTTTGTCGTGTAGAGAATTCCTCCACCAGCATTAGCTATTTCTTGATAGTCTGCGCCGCCTAAGCGCATGGAATATTCTTTAGACCTATCTCCTCCAAAAATTAGATGAGTATGAGAGTCTACGATCTCTGGTGTTAGGGTATGCCCAGATAGACTCGACCAATCAATATTAGAGTACTCTTTTGGAATTGAAGCTGTTGGACCAGTCCAAACTATTTTATCGTTATCCCAGACTACAGCACCATCATTGATAATAGAGAGGTCTGAATCTTTCGGTCGCCGCCCATCCTTCTTGGCCAAGGCCGCAAGGGTTACAAGTTGAGAAAGATCTCTGTAGCCTTTCACTCTTAATCCAAACTTGGGAATTTAATATTAGTACGCTCTCGCTCTTTTAAAGCGATTTCGTAGCCGGCATCTGCATGGCGAATAATGCCCATACCAGGATCAGAGTTTAGAACTCTTGAAAGTCTTGTATCCATTTCCGTGGTGCCATCAGCAACGATGACCATACCTGCATGCTGACTAAAGCCCATTCCAACCCCACCACCATGGTGAAAAGATGTCCATGAAGCCCCATTCATTGTATTGATGGCCATATTTAAAATTGGCCAATCGGAGATAGCATCAGAGCCGTCTTTCATAGCTTCAGTTTCTCTATTCGGAGAGGCAACACTTCCGCAGTCAAGATGATCTCGCCCTATTACTATTGGGGCCTTTACTTTCTTATCTCTTACTAGCTTGTTGAAAATGAGACCTGCTTTTTCTCTGTCACCATACTTAAGCCAGCAAATTCTTGAAGGCAATCCTTGGAACTCAACCATCTCCTGCGCCTTATTGAGCCAGTTGATGAGAGGTTTATTTTCAGGGAAAGCTTCTTTTAATGCCTCGTCAGTAACTCGAATATCTTCAGGGTCACCAGAGAGGGCCACCCATCGAAAAGGGCCAGAGCCAGTACAAAAGAGGGGTCTTATATAAGCAGGAACAAATCCTGGAAAATCAAAGGCATTTTCTACGCCAGCTTTTTTGGCCCCTGCTCTTAGATTGTTTCCGTAGTCAAATACATGGGAGCCTCGCTTTTGAAATTCAAGCATCGCCTGAACATGCTTGCCCATAGTCTGGTAAGAGAGCTCCATGAATTTTGCAGGATTAGTCTTCTTTAATTTATCAGCTTCACCATCTTCAAGATCAGCTGGAATATAGCCGTTGAGGGGATCGTGGGCACTCGTTTGATCAGTAACAAGATCAGGTAGGATATTTTTATCTAATACGTAGTGAAAGAAGTCGGCTGCATTTCCTACAACGGCAATACTTGTTGCCCTTCCTTCTTTCTTGGCCTTTAATGCCAACTCAATGGCTTGATCGTAGTTGTCAGCTAGAATATCTACGTATTTGGTTTTTAGTCTCTTATCAATTCGCCATTTAGCAGCATCACAGCAGAGGCAAACTCCGCCGGCCATTTTGACGGCCAGAGGCTGAGCTCCGCCCATACCACCGACACCACCCGTAAGAATGAGCTTGCCTGTTAAGTCAGAGCCCTCGCCATAGTGCTTAACAGCAGCGGCCATAAAAGTTTCATAAGTTCCCTGAAGAATGCCTTGGGTTCCAATATAGATCCAAGAACCTGCGGTCATCTGACCGTACATCATCAAACCTTCATCTTTGAGTTTGTTAAAGTACTCCCAGTTTGCCCATTCTGGTACAAGGTTTGAGTTTGCAATTAAAACTCTTGGCCCATTTTCATGACTTGGAATCACAGCAACTGGTTTTCCCGATTGAACGAGAAGTGTTTCGTTATTCTCAAGGTTTTGAAGGGCACTAATTATATCGTTTAGGGCCTTGGGGTTTCTTGCCGCTTGTCCATTACCTCCATACACGATGAGGCTTTCTCTATCTTCAGCGACATCAGGGTGGAGGTTATTAAGCAGACAGCGAAGAGCAGCTTCTTGGTGCCAACCCTTACAAGTTAGAGCAGGGCCCGTTGGGGGAAGAGGTATAGTGATATCACTCATTTTAATTCTCCAAGGTGAGATTTAACAGCTTCTATAATTTCATCTGTTTCAAAAATCTTAATTATATTTTGAATATCTTTATAGAAAACGCGGTCATCTTCAATAATAGGAACGTGCTGTCTAATAATTTCATGAACAGATTCAAGAGCAGCGGAAGATTTTAGGGGTCTGTGAAAATCGAGGGCTTGAGTAGCACAAAGCATTTCGATCGCCAGACAATTCATAGCATTCTCTATAACTTCAAGAAGTTTTCTTCCAGAGGTGACGCCCATAGAGACATGATCTTCTTTATCTGTTGAGGTAGGAATACTGTCAACGCTGGCCGGGTGGCAGAGGTATTTATTCTCAGAAGCCAAAGCCGCAGCAGTAACATGGGCAATCATGAGACCGGAGTTTAAACCAGAGTTACCAGTTAAAAAGGCCGGTAAATCAGAGAAGGTAGGGTTCATCATTTTCTCTACTCTTCGCTCTGAAATATTGCAGATCTCAGCTACACCCATAGCAAGATAATCCATAGAAAGGGCCAGTGCTTCTCCATGAAAGTTACCGCCTGAGATGACATCATCCTCTTCTAAAAAGAGAAGAGGATTATCAGTAACAGCATTGAGTTCATATTGAAAAACTTCTTTAATATGCCTAAGAGTTTGGCGGCAGGCGCCATGAACTTGCGGAACACAGCGAAGACTATAAGGGTCCTGTACTTTATCGCAGCCTTTGTGGGAGTTCATAACATTACTGCCTCTTAAAAGACTGAGGAGGTTTTCAGCAACATCGATCTGGCCCGGGTGCGGTTTTAATTGTTGAATGCGAGGATCATAGGCACTCTTTGTTCCTCTGACTCCGTCACATGTCATGGCCGCACAAATGTCTGCGAGCTTCATTATTTTTTCGGCCCTCATTATTGCAAGGCTACCAAGAGCAGCCATTACCGCTGTGCCGTTTATAAGGGCAAGGCCATCTTTTGGTCCGAGCTCGATAGGTTTCTTTCCTATTTGGTTTATCGCGAAGTCTGAACGGACGTTCTTTCCCTTGAAAATAACTTCACCTTCGCCAATCAAGCAAAGAGCGATATGAGAAAGAGGGGCAAGGTCTCCACTTGCGCCAACAGATCCTTTTGAAGGAACAACTGGCGTGATGTCGTGATTGAGAAAATCGAGAAGCAGTTCAACTGCTGCTGGGTTTACCCCACTGTAGCCAGAAACAAGGCAATTAGCTCTCAAGAGCATAATCGCTCTGGTTGTTTCCTTATCAAAGGGAGCCCCGACACCAGTGCAGTGACTTCTTATAAGGTTTACTTGTAAAGTGTTAAGGTCTTCATTCTTAATATGAACATCAGACAGAGCACCAAAGCCAGTATTAATTCCGTAGACGGGCTCGCCTTTTTCTACAATATCAAAAACAAACTTCTTCGATCTCAGTAGAGCTTTTAAACTATCCTGTGAAAGACTAACACTTGCTTGAGCAAGGGAGACTTCGTTTATTTGTTCAATGGTAATATCTTGACCCGTTATAATTATATCTTTCATCTCTACCTCAAGGATTCTATTAATTGGGCGTACTGATCCTTGTCCGCTTTAAAGATGTAGCTTCCTGCCACAAGATTATCTGCCCCAGTTTCTCTTAGGGTTTTAGCATTCTTATTACTAACGCCCCCATCAACTTGTATTTGAAAATTAAGGCCCATGCTTTTTCGAATAGTATCTAACTCTTTTATTTTGGAATAACTTTCTTCTATAAAACTTTGGCCACCAAATCCTGGCTCAACTGACATAACGAGAATAAGGTCTATTTCTCTTAGAACTTCTGGACTTAAGGAAGAAACACTAGTTTTCGGCTTAATACTTATTCCAACGCTCTTATAATTTTCTTTGGCTTGAGAAATAAGTTGGAGAGGGTCACTGGTGGCCTCGAAATGGAAAGTAATATTGGCAAGGCCAAAGTCTTTCATCTCTTCAATATGAAACTCAGGGTTGCTAACCATGAGATGAGCATCAAGGGGAAGGTTACAGACTTGAGAAATTTGCTTAATAATTGGAATTCCAAAAGTTAGATTAGGAACGAAGTGGCCATCCATTATATCTAGGTGGATCCAAGTATCCTTAGAGTTTTTTAGCGGTTCTAGTTCTGCTGCAATATTAGTAAAGTCACAACTTAGAATTGAGGGGGCGACAATGTTATTCATTGGAGTCCTTTTGAGTGATGAGGAGTTGGCTTATTTTATTCTTGACGCCATTAACATACTCACTATCATTAATTGGTTTTTTACCATCAAGTTGGACTTTCGATAGTCTTATAGATCCTTCTCTAGTGCCAATAATAAGAGTACCAAATGAGTGATTAATTATTCCCGTTTCAACGGCAGTTGAGACAATTTGAGTTTCTATTACTTTTAGCCTTTGCTCATTTATAAAAATAAATGTTCCTGGCCAAGGAAAATAAGCTTTTGATTTATTGAAAATCTTAAGAGCACTTTCTTTCCAAGGATCAATTAACCCATCTGCCTTCGCAATAATAGGGGCAAAGGATACCTTGCTCTCATCTTGAGCAGTGTAGGTGATAGAGTTTTCATCTTGAACAAGTTGGCACAAGAAGCTTTGTAATCCAGTAGCAGCTTCAACCTGTAGTTTATTGAAGAGTGTTTCTGATGTCTCATCTTCATCAATAGGGACTTCATGGGAATAAGTAATATCTCCTGCATCCATCTTCTTAACCATCCTTTGAATGGAAACGCCAGTCTTCCTATCACCGTTTAGAAGTGCGTATTGAATAGGAGCTGCACCTCTATACTTAGGTAAGAGGGATGTATGAATATTAAAGGCCCCGAGTCTAGGGAGACCTAGTAGTCTCTTTCCTAGAAATTGTGAAAAGGCCAAGACGATAAAAAAGTCGATAGAACTTTTTTCGAGCTCAGAAATGAGCTCATCTTCTTTATTTATATTAGGGGTCTGGTAGAAAGGAATATTCTGCTCTTTTGCAAACTCAATAACTGCAGGTGACTGAAGCTTCTTACCTCTACCTGATCTTCTATCAGGCATCGATATAACTCTTACAACTCTAATTCCTTGAGTCTCACAAAGAACTTTTAGTGAGGAAACGGAAAATTCAGGAGTTCCAAAAAAGACGACATTCATTATTTTCATTATTTCTTCTTCTTCTTTTTTAAGTATTTCTTCATGAGGAGATTCCTCTTAAGCATACTGAGTCTTTCTAGAAATATAATGCCATCGAGATGATCATTCTCATGCTGAATGCATACAGAAAGAAGTTTATCGGCATCTATGGTATGTGAGTTTCCATCCCAGTCTTGAAATTTAACTGTAATTTCAGCTGACCTTTTTACATCTTCATAAACACCTGGAACAGAGAGGCATCCCTCTTCATGAACAACTTGCTCATCACTCTTGGTAATTTCTGGGTTAATAAAAATGAGGGGGTTAAAGTTTGAAAGCTTGCTTTCAGTTGTGCCGTCAAAATTTGTGACTTTGTCTTTGTTAAAATCAATATCCATTACAAAGAGCCTGATTGATTCTCCTACTTGTGGAGCGGCTAAGCCTATGCCTGGGGCATGGTACATTGTATGGAGCATGTTGAGACAGAGTTCCTTAAGATTGTCATCAAACTCTAAAATTGGTTTCGCAACTTTCTTAAGTACAGGGGAAGGGTATTTATAAACATCAAGAACCTTTCCCTCTGGTTGGTAGTTCTCAAAGGCTTTTTGGTAGGCGGCCACAGTGTTTTTCATGGCATTCTTATAGCATAGCTGCAAAGCGCAAGTCTAATTGAAAAAGCTGAGGCTCCTAGGGAGGTCTTGCCTTAAATCTTCTGGAGCAAGAGATAGTGGGTTTGTATGGATCTCAAGTTTTTGTTCTTAAGAGCGAGGTAAATGGCAGAGGGGCTAACGCCTCGCCTCCATGAGTACCACTCAGAAATAGTCTTAAATTGATCTAGCTTTGAACTACTTATGCTTGCCTCTTGGATGGAGCCTGGCCCAAAGACAAAGTCATTCTTTTTAATTCTAGGATCGCCCAGAAGTTCTCTTGAGATAATCTGACCTTCTTTGCGTGCAGCTTCAAAAATAAAGAATGGTTTTCTGTAGCTGACAAAGAATTCTGACTGGGGTGATTCTTGGATTTTTCTTACCATAGAGTTAGGAACTATAGGCAAGAATGCCAAAGGAAGGATGAATTGCCAAAGAATAATAAAGGGCAGGAGAAAGCTTAGCAAGTAGGCCTTGCTGAGAGGCTTTTTTTGAAGGTACGTCCAGAGTCCAAGGCAAGCAAAGGCCCCGCTAAAGTAGATTTTTGGATTTGTAAAAGAGAGGAAGTCTTGAAAATAAAAAAGAAATAAGCCTATTAAAAACGCAGCTACAATTACTAGAGTATAGAAACCGTTTAGAAGTTTGAAAATTTTTCTTCGAAAGCCTCTTTGTAATGAAAAGAAGTGATAACTTAAGAATAAACAAAGAAAGGGAATGGAAGGAATAGCGTAATGGTGAGATTTTTGCTTAGGCAATAACCAGAGAGCAAAGAAAAAGAAGAAATTTAACAGTAAGAATTTGCTCACTAGGTTTAATTTCAATTCATGTCTCTTTTTTAAAAGAGCAAAAGAAAAGAGGTTAACAGGAAAAGAGTAAATGATTAGGCCTTGAAAAACGGAGCTAATAGGATAGTTCTTAGCTGTAAATTTACCTAAATTTTCTCTAATAAAGAAATAGTCTATAAAGCTTTGACCATACTTAAAAATTGATAAAACAAACCATAAACTAGCCAATAGAACAGAGAGACTAGAGAAGCTTATGAAGTCCAATAATCCTTTCTTCTTTTTTAATAGTGCAAAAATAAAGCAAGCGGGAAAAATCATTAAAAGGGATACTGGTCCCTTAATGAGGACAGATAGGGCCGTAAAGAAAACTGCCGTGAGGAGGGTTTTCTTATTAGATTTAGGGCCAGTGAGAAAACTATAGAAATAGAGCGAGCCAAGAACACTTAATAGAGTTAAGGGCATCTCCATCATAAATATTCTTGAGTACTTGATAAAATAAAGGGGAGTTATAAGAAAGAAAAATGCTTCGATCCAATTCCTCTTAAGCTCTCTTTCATACCACAGGCTAATCAAGAAGGTGCACGCGAGGGAGAGGAGTAAAACACTTAATCTTCCGAATAAGAGAAAGGAATTTCCAAATAATTTATAAAGAGGCATTGGTAGCCAAAAGTGCAATGGTGGCTTGCTCCAGTGAGGAGCATCATAAATGATGGGAGTGAGGAAGCTACCTTTGAGGTACATCTCTTTACTAATTAAAAGGTAGAAGCCTTCTGTTCCTTGGCGGATAGCATCTACATTTCCTAGGTCAAAGAAGAGTAGAGAAATGATAAAGAGGCAAAAGGTTTTTTCATTTTTTATACAGTCCTCCTTTCCAGTAGCGGTATCTAGTCATCTTGCCCGAGTTTTCAAGTATTGAAAACTCACTAAAAGACTTGAATACCCGGATGGTATTAAGGTTCAAGGTACGCGCCGGAAGGCGTGCTGCTTGAGTTCCTTTCCAGTAGCGGTGTACTTGTCATTTGAGTTTTCTATTCCTTAAAAAGTAGTTGGTCAAATAAAGGGCAAAAACCAAGGGTACTGTGAAGCAAGCCAAAAGAGGGTTTAACTTAGAGCTGATTCCTAGTTGAATAAAATAACTATTAACTAACCAATAGAGAATGACAAAGACGAAGACTCCTATGAGGCTCTTCCCAAAAGAGCTTCCTCTTCTATTTGGTGTAAATGCTCCAATAGCTGCAACTAATGAAAAAACGACGCAAACAATGCTGATAGAGACTTTTTCTAGGAGCATAACCAGGTATTCATTCACGTTTATGCCGCCCTCATTTAACTTTCTAATATACCTGTAAAGTTTAAAGAAGTTGAGAGTCGTAATGTCAGCCTCAATCTCCTTAAAGTCCTTTGGGGTCTCATCAATATTTAAATGATATAAAGACTCTCGTACAGAAGTAGGAAAATTTGCATCGGCTAAGTTACTCACAATTGTGGCATTTGTCGTTAACCACTTATCGCCTTCATACTTGGCAAAGTCCCCTGAGACCTTTGAAACAATTAGATTGGATGAATTGAAGAAGTAAGCGGTTACATCATTTAGTTGATTCTTATGTTTATCAAATGTGGAAAAACTAAAGAAATATTTATCACTTTTAAACCACATCTTCCCCGAGTCTATTGTAGAGGCCATTAAGCCCTTAGATTTAAGGTTTTTGAATTTTGTGTGCCCATCTTGAATAAGTAAATGCTTCTTAGACTTAGCATAGGGTTCAATAAATGAACTGATTAGAAATTGAGAAGAAGCGACGATGAGCCCTCCAATTGCTATGTCTCGCATAAATCGTTTTCGGGAATAGCCAGAAGCAAAGATGGCAGTTAACTCATTTCTATTCTTCAATTTATTAATACTAAATAATGATGCCGCAAGGCAGGATACAGGCATGATCAGTTTGAACTTTCCGGGAAGTTCTAAAAGGAAATTGAAAAGAACTTCCATCGGCGTAACAGTAGTTCTTAAAAAGCCAGATATTAATTCAGCTACTGTTATTAAGAGAATGAGAACTATGAAAGCACCAATAAAGTACCTAAGCCATTCCTTCAGTATAAAATTTCTTATGATCGGCATTTATCTCTCTTCGAAGAAAACTTCGATAAGCAAGCTAAGCTCAACTTTAAAAGGGGCTTAAAAGTTCTTTGAAATAATAGCGACTTATTGAGTTTGAAATAAAGTGGACAAGCTTTTTGATAGTAGAATTCAGTTAAATAAACTCCAAGCTTTCTTTTTATCATTATTGTTTTAAATTCTCTTAGGCCGTTAGTTATTTCATGTTCAGGTCCAAAGAGATCGGAGCTTATAAAGCAACCTGTCGATTCAAGTTGAATTCTTTCAAAAGCGTCTTTGAAGGCCTTAGGGTTATGGGCCAGGCGCTTTCGAATAAAAGTTTTCATTGTTCGAGCGTTTGCATATTGATACTTATAACCAGATGTGAATTTCACAAATTGTTCAAGACATCTAATGGATTCTCTATGCAGGTTAGGGCTTCTGTCATAGGCTTTTGCAAGGTCCCAGTAGACGTGACTAAGGAGAAAGAGCTCTGCTAAATCAGTTTCGGGATCAAATAGCTTAGGGTTTAGCTCTTGTTCTTCTACTCTGAAGTAGCATGCTAGGGCATTAAGATATTGACTATAGAATTCAACAGACTTTGGAATTTCATCGGCCGCTGAATATTCTTGGCCCTTCTTTAAAAGCTTTAGGCGTTCACGATAAACTTTCGCGATACCTTCATCTATCTTCTTATCTTCCTTTTCATCTTGTTTTTTATTATCAGTCATAACTAGTTAAAAGCGGTAAGAGAGTGAAAAACTGGTTTCTTTAATCTCTTCTGCTGTTTGATTAAGAGGAATAGATGTTAAAAGGTCAGTACTTTTAAGAGCTGCTTCAATTACTAATTTAGGTTGTATCCAGCCTAGCCCAACCCCTGTTCCTTTTTGCATTCTCCCTTTGTCGTTGAATGATCCGAAGCGAACATAGAAATCTTTTAAAAGGCCGAGCTGAATGCCTGCATTCCAAGAAGCAGTTTCTGATAAGTCCTCTGTATAGTCTGCCCCCGCATCGAACATAAGGCTTATAAAGTCTTTAAAAGTATATTGAACACCAGCGCTTGCCTTAGTATCACCTTTTCTATCTTGAAGAGGATCTCTTAGAACAAAACCAAGGCTCACAGAGTCACTCAATACATGGGCAATACCCAATGTGGTTTGTTTAAAGTCTTGCTCAGTTAGGGTGCTCCCTCCGTTAAGAAAAGCTTCTTCTTTTACATAAGATGCATTTATACCAAAGCTTGACTTCTCTCCAATAGGCCTAGCAAAAGCAGCGCTAATTCTCTTTGTGCTTTGGCCCTTATATTCAGCAGTATTATAGCTAATTGAGCCCCCTGTTGTGCCTTTAGCATCACTGGCAATGATACTCATATTGGAGAACTCTTCTGTTTGACTGCCTTCTTTTGCAGGTGTCGAGTCAACTCCTCCTTTTTGAAAATAGAAGCTTCCTTTTTCATAGAAGGCAATTGTCGCTGGATTTAAGTAGGTTGCCTCATCCATGAGAATACTGGCAATACCGGCGCCCCCCGTGCTTTTCATGCGCGTAGTTTCAAAGTCTGGAATTCTATTTACAGCATGAATGTTTTGAATAGAAAGAATTGCTAATAGTGATAAGAAGAAATAAAATTGCGTAAATTTAGTTTTCATAAGTCTCCGGGGTTCGCCCTAAGCAATTGACATAGGATATTGTAATGAAGATAAGAAAGGCCGTCATCCCCGTAGCAGGAAAGGGGACTCGCTTTTTACCTGCAACCAAACAAGTGCCTAAGGAAATGATACCAATCATTAAGAAACCAATGATACACTATGCGGTTGAAGAAGCAGTTTTGTCGGGTATAGAACAGGTTATTTTTGTGACAAGTTCCGGCAAAGAGGTCATTGAAAACTATTTTGATCGCAATTTAGAGTTAGAGGGCTTCTTATCCAGGAATAATAAAGAAGAAATGGCCGAATCAATTAAGAAAATAGGTACGATGATTGATATCACTACTGTTCGGCAAAAAGAACAGCTAGGGCTAGGACACGCCATTAATTGTGCTAAGAACCTAATTGGAAATGAAAGATTTGCTGTTATTCTCGGTGATGACCTCGTTTTACACGATAATCCAGTGACTAAACAGCTTATGTCTATTTCTGCTCAAAATGATAATGCCTCTGTTATTGGTGTAATGGAAGTTGCTGCAGATGAGACTAATAAGTATGGAATTATAGACGGAGCTCCCCTAAGCAATGATGCTTCAACCTATAGAATGAAGAGAATGGTCGAGAAGCCTGAGCCTAAGGATGCGCCAACAAACTTAGCGACCCCTGGGAGGTATATTCTTGATTCGAAGATATTTGAATATCTCGACAAAATACCTAGAGGTGTTGGTGGTGAGTATCAACTGACTGACGCGATTAATATGATGGCCGCCGAAGATAGAGTTTTTGCTCATATTTTTCAGGGTGATAGATTTGATACTGG
>CALHBL010000256.1 GCA_937930825.1 uncultured Bacteriovoracaceae bacterium | reverse complement strand
TAACGCTAGAACTGACAAGTTCGAAAACTTGAAAAAGACTGGTGTAATCGACCCAACTAAAGTAACTAGAATTGCTTTACAAAACGCTGCTTCTATAGCTGGTTTTCTACTGATTACCGAATGTATTATATTTGAAAAAGTTCTTTGGGGCCTTAGTTCCATCTTTCATTACTCTTTGGATACTCTCAAGGTAGAACGCGGGTGAGTCGGCAGCGACAGTATGAGTGAGGTCATAGTGATAAGTTTCTTCGAAGGCGTTATTATTAAGAGAGTAGAAAGAGATGGATTTTGTGACAAGATTCTTAGAAACTTTCTTGCCACTAGAAAAATCTAGCATACTTCTGCAGTTAACCGTTTTCTTACCACATTTATGATAATCAAAGTGGACTTTATACTGATACTCATCATTTTCTCTACCGGCATAGAAAATATCACTAACGACGACTTGTCCTTTCTTCGTAGTTTGGTAGAAGTATTCATTGCGATTTCCCGCAGGATCAATCACTTTAGTTAGGAACCAGCGAAAGCTCTTAGATTCATTACTTGAAGAGGTAAGGCCTGCACTTTTTAAGGAGCCCTTACTTGTAAAAATAAGCTTTTCTCCGCTAGTGAGAAAGGCTTCAATAGTCGATTGGTCATCCGCAATTCTTGCAGTGACTTTATTCTTAAGCGCTTCATCGTAGTAGAGGCCATCGTCTCCTAGGTGCATCTTACCCCAGGGGCCCATAAGGGAGTCATCCTTAAAGTTAATAAGACCTTTGATTCTAAATCTTTGAATACTCAATGAGTTATTCCAACCAATACCATATTCACTCAGGCCAAAGCCAGGGGAGTAATTAACGGAGTAAGGGTGAATCATCTTCCCACGGGCACTTGGAAATTCAAGAGGTAGGGTAAGAGTGAAACTTCCCGTCTTTTGATTAAGGGCCTTCAAACCAATGCGGTCAAAATCTCCCTTAAGACTGCCCCGTTTAGGTGTCTCAATGGAAGAGCTTTGAACTTTATAGTCTTTGAAAATATCATTGGCCGCGACTTGAGTAGGGCTCACCCAGAGGGTAAGAGCTACTAAGAAGGTGAATGAAAGGAGTCTTTTTACAGGCATTGTTTTAACCAGTGAGATTCAAGATTTCTGTCTTCAACAGTGACATAGAATGCTAGAAGAATCTCTTCTATTTCATTCTCTTCAATTCCAAAATATCTTGAAATATAGTTTTCTTTTCTTTGGTTATATTCAGCAAAGAGGCTTTTAAAATTTATATTAAAGTCAGTGAATGGAGTTATTCCCTTCCCTATAAATTGTCTCTTACTTCCTAAGTTTTTAGCGATAGTGGACTCGTCTGGGAACTCTTTTTGAATCCAAATTGGAACTCTGAAACTTTTATAAAAAGAGGATGCCTTTGAATTTTCATAGTAGGGCAAAGTGTACTCTAATGTTCCATTTCGCATAATATGAGTAAAACGGCCGCTGGTCTCTGTACGAACTGAACTTGACGTGCCTTTAGAGAAGGCATCACTATTACCAAGTAAATAGACTCCAACACCTTCTACGATAACATTCTTCTCCTCGCAGTCAAGTGAAGAGGGGCTATAGGGTACGAAAAGATCGGAAGGCCTAATCTTAATTTTTAATCTATGCTTTTCTTTCCTTGTGAGTACTGCCTTAGTTACTGGGTCTTTAAAGCCAGGTTTTGGGAAGAGCTGATCCCATATGATTTTCGCCCTCTCTATCGATAGCGAAGGGCTTCTGCCATTAAATTGATTAGCTCCTGTATAAATTGAAGACTGTGAGGGGACAATAGTATTACTGTCATCTCCTTCGTTCCTCCTTCCTTCATCCGTTTTAGGTGTGTAGGGATTAGGAATACTAAGGAGGACTTGCCTAAATGTAGTTGTTGATATTTTTTGTTGTACTTGATCCTCAAAGAAATCGGCTAACTCCTTTGAAAAATTATAGACTTCATTCGAAACGTCAAACATAGAAGCAGAAAAATCTAAATTCTGAAGGGCATTGAGTGAGCTAATTAATGCTTTGTTATTCTTTAGGTCCTCTATTTGGTCCTCAAATCTGAGGAGAATGAGAGGAAGAAGATCATCATTAAGTTGTTCTAAGATATCATCCAAGGTGAATATGAAGCTTCCAGAAGATGATCCTGCACGTTTTATGAAGTACCGGTCAATATTGGATACGATCCTATTTCTAAGACCTTCTTTAAAAATTCCAATACTCGCTTTGGAATCAATTGTTTTTGCTAGACTATAGATATCTCTTTCAATGGATTCTAGTAACATTCTCGTATTAGATATTTGAGACTTGAGGTGAAGAAGGTTTTTCTCATGTGAAAGAAGAAAGTTTTCTATTGCCACTAGGTGAGCTGATTTGGTAATAGCTGTGTCTGATAGTACTGAGGCCCTGACTAAACTTTCAAACTCATTAAGTGTATTGTGATCAATAGTCCCAGCTAGAACTCTCTTGGTATAATTGCTTAGAGTATTAGTTTCATCTTTAATGACTTTATCAATCGCTGTAATGATATCAGTTAAGCCTGAAACGGCATTTTGATTGTGGATATAACGAAGCTCTAAGCTTAGTTCACTTTTTTGGTTTCCGCCATTGCAATCATTTCCGACGATGTAGATATCGGAATTTTGACCGATCTTAACTGTAGTTTTACTGTCGATAACATGAACATCAAGGATGTCTTTTAGCTCCTTACCTCCAGACTTCATTGTCACGGCCAATAAACTCCCCACAGGGAAGTTAGGGAAAGGGGTGTAGGCAGAGCGGATACCCATGTTAAAGCTTGCTTGTGAGCTTCTAGTTTTAGAATTCATGGTGCTTTGTCTTGTTCCACGAGCAGTTCTAGAGCTTGATCTTACACCTGCAGTTGCTGTAATACTTGCGCCAAAGCCTCCCGCCGCAGGTATACTAAAGCCTGCACTTGCACTTGCTTCAACTGAAGCATATTTTTCAGTACTCTTCTCTTTTGTTCGATACTTATCAACAGATTCAACCTTAGCCTCTCCAAAGCCTTTGACCTTCTTATAACCACTTGGACCAACTTGAGCGCTGTCTACACCATAGTCTTTCTTGACGGCACAGCCTGCTTGCCATTCCTTTGTAGCGCTAAAGATTAAGATATCACCTTTCTGCGCAGTGATTTTAGATAGAGATTCCTGATCTTCCCCTAAGGTAATGCTCATGTGATCAATTTTAACTTTATTGTCTGCCCCAAGAGGAATATCAGTGGCCTTGATATTGAATGACTTATTAACAGCCTCTGTTATAGTATCTTGCTTTTCAGACGACTTCTTTACTATATCTTTCCAATATTGATAATCATTAGTAAAGGTTGCATGATTATTGGAAATGGCATCTTGATAACTTTCAAGGGAGCGCTGTGTTTGATGATGCTTTTTAAGTAATTTGTTGAGTTCTGCAACCCTTGTTTCTTGAGCTATAGTTTCTTGCTCTGTGCTCTCAATAGCGGCATAGAGCTTTTCTTTGTTCACTTCATTTTGTTCGATGATTCTTTTGAGTTCAGGTAGTTTTTTCTCATTGAATTTATTAAGGTTAAGCTTAATCTTTTCTAAATCAAGTCCATAGTCAATATTAACTATACTTTTTCCAGAGAAGAAACCAGTTGTTTTAACATTTGAGTAGAGCCTATGTGAATTTTGATACACACTGATTAATGATTCACTAAAGTAGGGAGGATTGAAGTGAGAAGATAGGATCTTTTGTTCTTGCTCTTTAGAACCGTAAGTCTTTAGTAGACCATCATTTATCTTCTTTAAAGTGGAAGCATTCTCAATTAAGAAGCTCATAAAGTTCTTCGTTATGATACTTCCCGTTGGCCTTAACTGGGGAATTGACCCTTGAGCGAGCTCGGAGAAGAACTTTGAAATATAGAAGACATTATTATCAAGATCAAAGCAAGACCCTCTAAGCTTACAAGTGGCATCTAAAATATCCGCCATTATCTTGGCCCGGTCAAAGAGGGGGTTTATAGCTTCTCCCGTTAAAATAGAGAGTATATCTTCAGAGAAGTATTCCTCTTGGGCGAGCTCTGATTTAAAGGCAGCACTAAGGAGCTGAGTTTGCACCTTAATAACTGTCTCCACTATATTTAGATCAGGTACGTTATCTTCTTTTTGGATGGCACTAGAGACGATTATCTTGTCATTAATTAGGGCCTCTTCACTTTCTATTTGGTAATCCTTATCCTTACCCAAGCGGTAAATAGAGGTTAGTTCAGAGCGTTTTCTTGTTACTTTCCATAGATTATTATGGATATATCTAAAGTAGTCGATAATTTGACCATCATAGTGAGAAACATTATTTGATAAAATACCTGTGAGCTCCTCTTTGATGGCATATTGACCTTCTGGACTCTCTAATTCCTTTATTTCGCTTTTTACTTCTTCCAATGTCCTCTTATCTGAAGACTTGCTATAGACATTATTCCTTGTTGCTTTTGACCATCTTGCAATGAGGCTAAAAAATTGTTCAAGTTTTTCATTGGATAAGCTAT
Source organism: uncultured Bacteriovoracaceae bacterium (assembly GCA_937930825.1). GTDB lineage: Bacteria > Bdellovibrionota > Bacteriovoracia > Bacteriovoracales > Bacteriovoracaceae. The sequence continues at coordinate 5,213 of CALHBL010000256.1, read as the reverse complement.
TAGACTTAGCTTTTTCTTCTTCAGTAAGAGCTTTGTCTGGGTCTAAGAAGTTGAGGATTATAGAAATATAGGCCGACTTTAAACTACCTACTTTCTCATCAGAGCTGATTTTCTGTGAACTCCCACGAAGGGCGTCTCTACAGTCTCGGTATTCAGGTTTACTCTGGGCCTTCTTGTGGATTTTATTATAGGAGCGGGTTAATTGTCTGATGCATCTTTTTGCCTCTTGAAAAGATATGGCATTTTCTTCTGTCACGGTGATCGATTGATTCTTTAGGCTTAGGGAAATCGGGCATGTTTTTGCAACAGAGAGAAAATCTGTATATTCAGGTAAGTATTTCTGCTTATTTGGTCCCAGACAAGCATCTTTAAAAAGCTGATGGGAGGTAATAGAATAAGCTGCACTTAGTTCTAGGCCAGGATACTTTTCCTTATTCACTTGCTTCTTATTAGAGCATGAATTGATCAGACCTATTAATAGTATAAGTGTTACGGTTTTGAATGTTTTCATATTCGCTCCTTAAGAAAATCTACTTTTATAATTATAGAACGATTTTCTTATTCTCATTGAGTAATTCAAAACGACTTGGATAGAGAGGAAATTCTTGAATAAGGTAGCTCTTCAATGCATCTTGATAGTCAAATTTAAATCCATTACTTCCTTTCTTACCGTCGATAAACTCATCGTGGTAGGTAAGGATGCTAATGATGGAATTCACTGTTTGCATCACACAAGCTAAGCTCCAATTCTTTTCACCGGCCAGGTATTGATTAAGAGTCCCGATCCGTTTGCCATCTTTAAAGTTATCTTCAAAGTCAATTCTTGTATCACCGACTTTTTCTTTTAGCTCTGCAGACCAGAGCTTATTCAATTTTTCGAGGGAAGCTTCTGGTGAATCCTTCTTTTTGAATTGAAAGTCAGTAGCACAATTATGCTTTTCTTCCATTTTATTCAATGCTTGCTTTGACCTCTTAGATTCACTCTTTACAAGGGTGTAGAGCCGGTCTTTATCTAGACATTTCAATTTTATTTTTACAAAGGCATTTACAGTCAAGTTCTTTGGGCGTGTTTCATTTCCACCAGTTGCAGTTGTGTTAGATTTGTGGCCAGGGTAACCTACTGCGTCTCCACCCCCCCCTAAAACCCTTGCCCATTTCCCCTCCGACTTGTGCCTATGTGACCGAAAAGAATCTCCTTGATAAGACCCAATGGTTTGATCACTCGGATTGGCTGAACAATCTGCTGTATTCGGATTTTGACTCCCTGTGCACTTTGGTTTTGAATTACCAGAAATTCTAAAGAAGAGGCCACTTGGATTAGGGAGTTTATTTGTTTTTAGGCCATAGACGTTGGAGTCTAAGTATTTGAAGACACTTTCTTGTTCTGCTCGAATACCTAAGTCAGATTCAGTTTGACCGGCCATGAGAACCCATTCCTTACCGTATATTTTTTGAATTTTATCCTCGTTGAGAATTGAGTAAATGACTTGACCAAGTCTACTTCCTTCAAGATTTTCCAATGTTTTACACTTTCGTTCATCTTGATCTGCATAGCTGTTAAAAGTAATGAGTAGATTAGTAATTAGTGTTAAATAGGTAACTTTTTTCATTTAAACTCCATTGGTATAATCTCTTATATTTTAATTATTGAACGATTTTCTTATTTTCATTGAGGAGATCAAAGCGGCTCGGATAGAGTGGGAACTCTTGGATAAGGTAGCTCTTCAATGCATCTTGATAGTCAAATTTAAATCCATTACTTCCTTTCTTACCGTCAATAAACTCATCGTGGTAGGTAAGGATGCTAATGATAGAATTCACTGTTTGCATTACACAAGCTAGGCTCCAAGTTTTTTCTCCGGCGAGGTATTGATTAAGGGTCCCGATCCGCTTGCCATTTTCAAAGTTATCTTCAAAGTCAATTCTTGTATCACCGACTTTGTTTTTTAACCCCGCAGACCAGAGCTTATTTAATTTTTCGAGGGAAGCTTCTGGAGAGTCGTTCTTTTTAAATTGATTCTTATTAGAGCAGTCAATCTGAGACTTGAGCTCTTTTAATTCTGCCGCTGTTTCACTTGCTACTTTATAGGTCGAGTCATCATCGAGGCACTTTAATTTTATTTTTACGAATGCATTTACAGTCAAGTTCTTTGGGCGAGTTTCCGCATCACCTGATGCGAACGTTGTTGCTTTATAATCACGACTATATATGTGAGCCCTTCTACCAGTTCCTGGTGATACGTTTCTTTCTTTTCCTCGAAGAACATGACTATGATTTTCAAAGGTATCTCTTTGGTAAGAGCCAATAGTCTGTTTACTTGGATTTCCTGAACAGTCATTTTCATTTGGATTGTGATTTTTTTTGCGGTCACATAATTTTTTTGAGTTACTAGAGACTCGAAGAAAGAGTCCACTTGCATTAGGAAGCTTATTCGTTGGGAGACCATAAATATTTTTATTAGTATTTAAGTATTTGAATACACTCTCTTCTTCAGATTTAACCCCAAGGGTATCTTCTTTCTGTCCCTCCATGAGAACCCACTCAGCACCATAGATCTCTTGAATTCTATCCTCACTAAGAATGGAGTAGATAACCTGGCCAAGTTTACTACCCTTGATATTCTCATATACAGAACACTTCTTTGAAACTTCCACTGCATAGCTTGAGTTTAAGAAGAAGCAGGTAATGAGAAAGAATACGAGTTTGTTCTTCATTAAGAGTCCTTTTTATAGTGATGTAAATTTATGCTATTGACTCTTGTTGCGAGGCGCAATATCGGTAATATCTTCGAATTTATATGAAGAGGTGTAATCAAATAGGTGTTGGTTTTACTACAGATTTCAAAAGCTCTTATTAAAGGGGAGGCTGAGCTTCTTTGAGAGATAGACTTTTCAAGTTGGGCTTCTTAAGAGCTATTTATTTAAAAAAAATTATTCTATAAAGAATTTATTAAGTTTAAAAGAGCACTTAACTAATACACTCTGACTTTCATCAACTCTTCTTATAAGTCTTAGCAGTCTTACGATTAGGATAAACCTCTGTGCAAATAGGACAGACAAGCCCGTAGCAACTGCGGGCCTTGCAGTACTCTCTACCGTAGAAAATAATTTGCAGGTGAAGCTTATTCCATAGCTCTTCAGGGAAGAGTTTCTTACAGTCCACTTCAGTTTGTACGACATTCTTGCCATTAGTGAGGCCCCAAATTTGGCAGAGCCTATGAATGTGAGTGTCTACAGGAAAGGCGGGCACGCCAAAGGATTGGCTTATAACAACAGAAGCAGTCTTATGGCCAACTCCTGGGAGTCTTTCTAGCGCTTCTAAATCCGCAGGGACATTTCCTCCATGCTCATCGATCAGCATATGAGAGAGGGTCCAAATCGCTTTTGATTTTCGTGGGGCCAGCCCGCAGGGGCGGATAATATCTTCTATTTCTTTGACGGTGAGTTTGATCATCTCTTGGGGCGTGCTGGCCTTGGCAAAGAGGTGAGGAGTGACTAAGTTTACGCGGATATCTGTACACTGGGCCGAAAGAAGAACGGCAATCAGCAGGGTGTAGGGACTGGTGTTATCTAAGGGAACGGGCGTTTCTGGATAGAGCTCTTGCAAGCGCGAACAAATATAATCGGCGCGCTCTTGCTTTCTCATTGAAAGAACTCTTTTTCTAGGCCGAGCCATTCAAGGGCCGAGCCGCTAAGAAGCCTCTCCTTTTGGGCGTCATCAAGGCCTGGCATATTCTCAATGAGTTTACCTGGCTCAAGTTCTCCCAGAGGAAAGGGGTAGTCTGTTCCTAACATGATTGAATCAGCGCCATAGGTATCGAGATTATATTGAAAGGCCTTGGGATCGTGATTGATAGAATCCACATAGAATTTTCCAAGATAGTCACGAGGGTTAACTTGATTATCTACTTGGCACAAATCAGGCCTAACATTAAATCCATGCTCTATTCGCCCGAGAGTATAAGCAAAGGAGCCGCCACCATGGGCGAAGCAAACTCTGAGCTTGGGAAATTTCTTAAAGATGCCACCAAAGATCATCGTGCAAATAGCGCGGGTTGTTTCCCCCGGCATTCCCACCAGCCATGGCAGCCAGTAGTCGGGCATAGTATCTGCACCCATCATATCCCATGGGTGAACTAAAATGGCCGCGCCTAATTTTTCCGCTTCCTCATAGAAAGGATAGAGGCTTGGATCATTTAAATTAAGTTTTCCGTAGTGAGAACCAATTTGAACTCCGCATAGACCTAGCTCTTTCATGCAAATATGAAGCTCTTGGCAACCCAGCTGCGGATCATTTAAAGGAATTGTTCCAAGGCCCACAAAGCGCTTAGGGTGACGGGCCACGCTCTCTGCGATGTCAGTATTGAGAAAGTGATTGACCACTAACGTGTCGGCCGGTTTAGCCCATTCACTGAACATGACCGGAACTGTGGAGAGGACTTGAACATCCACATTGAAGCGGTCCATCTCTTCAATTCTGACATCTACATCCATGCAATTGGGCTCAACCGCTCTGAAGAAGTGGCCATCGTCTCTGAGCATATCAGCGTAACCATTTTCTTTGGGGTGAAGTTCAATGAAGCCGCCGTAGCCAAACATTTCTTTGAACTTAGGAACCTTCTTAGGAAGGATGTGATTGTGCATATCTATTTTTAAAGGCTTCTTCATTATTTCTTCACTTCCCACGTCGTTCCTTGGGCCCCGTCATTAAGCTCAATGCCAAGTTCTAAGAGGGCATCGCGCGCCTCATCTGATTTGGCCCAGTCTTTTTCTTCGCGGGCCTTAACTCTGGCCGCGACAAGTTCTTCCACTTTTTCTCTATCAATCTTTCTTTCAACTATAAGAATCTCATCTAGGTTCTTTAGAAACTCTGTTGGGTCTTCAAGAAAGAGCGCACTGACTTGGGCCCATGAATTTACCCATTCTATAAATCTCTGGGCCGATGCTCTGGCATTGGGATCTTTTGCTTTCTTGGCAATATTCTGTGAGTTGAAAACTCTGACCACTTCATAAATATTGGCCATCATCTCGCCAGTATTAAAATCATCATTGAGAGCTTTCTTAATGCGGGCATCACTTGTTTCCATCGCTGTTGCAAGCGCCTTATAGGGAGAGCCACCTTCTAAAGAAGTATCCTTTAAGAAATTTTGAGCAATACTCAACGCTTTATAAACTCTAGCTAAACCAGAAATCGCCTGATCAATCTTCTCTTC
>CALHBL010000255.1 GCA_937930825.1 uncultured Bacteriovoracaceae bacterium | reverse complement strand
TAGTGATAAAGCAAAGGATGGATCACACCGGAAATGTTTGAAACTGAGAATCTATAAGAACCTCGGCCCGATGGGAATTAAGATAAATATTGTGGCAAAAAGTAGAAGAGCTTGTCTTGAGAAGTTAAAAATTATTATGCCAGGAGGCAGTCCTAATTATGAAGAGCAATTTGAAGCTGACTCTAATGCCATCGTTTTTAATGAGGATTATATTAATCACCTTAAACCTTTTAGAGTTCTAAGGGTTATGAATCTTATGTACAGCTCCCCCCGCATGCCCGAAGAGTGTCGCAGCATTCAACAAGCGGCCATAGATGCTGATGCTAATTCTTATAGCTGGAATAAGCTATCAGATAAGGCCGCACAATGCGTGAGTGATCCGCAGTATGATCGCACACTCACTAATAGGGCCAAGGTCGATGATGCCACATGGGGAATTTCTCACTTAAAAGATAAGAGGCAGTGGAAAGGCGTTCCAATAGAAGTTGTGGCAGCTCTTATTAAAAAGACGGGCTCAAATCCATGGCTTACCATACCCCACAATGCAAGTGCATCGTATGTTAAATATATGGCCAAGCAATTTCTAGAGGTTGCTAAGTTTAACCCCGCTCTTAAAGTTCATGTGGAGTATAGCAATGAAGTTTGGAATGGCCGCTTTTGGGGCGCAAAGTATATTACGGCTAACTATAGACAGTATGCTAAAAAAAGGAAAAGGCCTATTCCAGGTTATCAAGGAATGAATCGAGATCAACTTATTGTTCTCAAACAAAAGAAGCTTAAAGAGAGGAAGGATAAGATAGCGGCCGTTAAGGTCCTTGGTATAAGTAAGGAAGAGAAGGAATTAAAAATTAAGGCCATTTCTGAAAAAATCAATAATTTTTTAAAAAGGCCTAATCAGGTTATTGATGCGATTAATAGGGCCGAAGTCGCTCTCTATGTTGATCGCAGTCTTGAAGTATTTAATATTTTTAAAACTATACTTAAAGAAAAGCATATCTCCAGAACCTTGGGGACAAATCAAAAGGATCATGGCCGAACAAGAAGAATGCTCGATTATCTTGATGAGAAAGGAGAACTCGATCAAATTGATAGTGTTGCTACGGCCACTTACTTTCATGGCTGTTGGGGCGGTGAGGAAGGTGATGGACCCCACTGTGAAAAATATCTTGACCCTAAGAATAATCCCAAGGGTAAGAGAAAGAGCTTATTTAATGCTCAAAACCTCGATGATGTTTTTTCTATCATCAATGATCCCGACAACCCCGAGGGTGTTGATGCTGTGATTAAGCAAGTAGAAAATCAACAAGAGGTCTTAAAAGATCCAAAGTTTAAATGGGCCGAAATTGATCTTGTTGCCTATGAGGGTGGGCAGCATATGACGATAGATAATATGCCGGGATACTTAAAGAAAATAGTCCATGGAAATAAAGAAGAGGGGATACCTCCAAACCCGGGCAAGAAGAAGGATTTAATTTCAATGATTCATGAGGCAAATAAAGATCCTCGAATGGGAGCCGCTTACGATCGACTCTACGAGGGGTGGGTGAGAGTCAGAGGAAAAACCCATGTGAACTTTATTTCAGCACAGACACCAAGTCAGTGGGGAAGTTTTGGCCTATGCCCTCATATCAATGCCTGTGATAGAGCGAATGCTCCCAAATATGATTCAGCTGTGAAGTATTCAAAAATATACTGTGAGGCCGATAAGATTTAGGCCTTGGTAGAGAATACTGGGAAATGGTGAATAGGGTTTGTGTCAGCTGAATATTAGGTGTGCAGCTTGAACTCCTTGCCAGTAGCGGTGTGTAGTCCTTCTGGTCAGTTCTATTCCAGCTTGTATTCAATTTTTACTTGCATATTCTGACGGGATTTCTTTACATAGCGCCATTTGTTTACGACCTTTTTTGCCGACTGCTCAAAACCCCTATTCTTGGGATAAGCATTCAAGATTTTAATATTGTTGGTCTTTCCTTGATCATCAATATCAAACTGGACAAGGACACAAGCATAGTCCACGGCAGTAGAGGTTGACGTACTTTCAAGAGGTAAGCTCTTCTTTGAAGAAAGGACAGGCGGACATTCTCTTTCTGATTCATTATCATTGTGAGCGCAGGAGTAAAGTAAAATTATTAAGAGAGAAATAAAAACTTTATTCATGGTGCCTCAATTCAGCTTAGTTAAAGTATTAGTATAAAGTTTTTTCTTCTTATCTTTCAAAGAGGCGATTAACTTTATGCTATTACCGCTATTTCTAGTGGGAAATCTCTTCTTTTATCAACGGATTACTATCGAGATAAGTCTGAAGGGATTGGTAGAATTTTCTTTGCTCTTCGATTGAAAGGGGTTTCATGGTTTCAACATTCTTCTTTCTGATTCCCTTTTCACGAATCAAGTTTGATGAGTGGCGAATTTTCTTTGTCACTGAGTGGGCGATGGTGACCAGCCATGGGGGAAATTGCTTATTCACCTCAGAGACGGGGATTTGAACGAGGGTTGCGTCCTCAACACAGACAACATGAGCACTTCTTGGCTCGTGGTCAAAGAAGCTCAGCTCCCCCATATATTCACCTGCATTGAGGTAGGCCAGGGGAGTGACTTTGGTGCCATCGGTGACAAAGACCAGAAGCTTTCCGGAGTGAATGATAAACAGATCACTGCTCTTCTCGCCAGCAGCGCAGATCATCTCTCCACTTGCAACTGTCTTAGTAAGGGGGCCGCTAACTTGGCTCATACGCTAATCCTCTTCAGTTTGTATTCAGATTGTATTCTGTATACGCTTATTATTATTTAATAAATTTAACAAAATCTTTAACTAAAACTTCCTTGAGCTGTTCATAGTAAATAACTTGGGGTGTTCTTGGTGTTGAAAAGAGAATATTGTGGCCAAGATTATCGGTCACAGTTCTGTTAAAGTCATAAATACGAAAATTTCTCTTTTCTGCTTCTTGCATCAGAATTTTGGTGAATAGGGGGTTGGATTTTTTTAAACCACAATCATAAATGAGGGAATGGTAGAAGGCCTTCTTGGCCCGAGAAAAAGAGCCCAT
>CALHBL010000254.1 GCA_937930825.1 uncultured Bacteriovoracaceae bacterium | reverse complement strand
TAAGAATTTTAAGCTTAGTGCTGTCATTCACTTCAAGAGTAACAATTTTTTCAGTCATTCCCACAATAGTGCCTAGAATTCCGCCCTTAGTATAGACCTCATCACCCTTAGTAAGGGTATTAAGCATGGACTTCTCATCTTCGAGTTGCTTCTTCTGTGGCTTAATAACAAGGAAGTAGAAGATAAAAGCAATGGCTATAAAAGGCGCAAAGCTAGCGATTGGGTTGGGGGTAGCTGCTGCATTCTGTGCTTGGGCATTACTTATAAGAAGAACGACTGAGATGAGAAACTTGTACATTAAGGATTCCTTTTAAGAATATTCATTTGATTGATATGATTTATAAAACTCTTGATAATACTCGTCAAACGTTCCGGCCAATATATTTTGCCGCGCAGCTTTAACCATGGACAAGTAAAAGAAGAGATTATGATAGGTTATCAGCTGCCCAGCAAGATACTCTCCTACATTAAAGAGGTGACGCACATAGCTTCTTGAGTACTTCTTGCACACTCGGCACCCACAGTCCGGATCAAGCGTCCCTGAATCCTTCTTAAAGCGCTCTTTCTTAATATTCATCGGTCCCTTGTGGGTAAGAACCTGACCATTTCGAGCATTCCTTGTAGGAAGCACACAGTCAAACATATCGAGGCCATTCTTAATTCCTGTTAGGACATCAAGGGGCTTGCCCACTCCCATTAGGTAGCGGGGTTTATGCTCTGGCATCGTAGGACAGAATTTCTGGCAGAACTCAACCATCTCTTCATTCTTCTCTCCAACACTCAATCCTCCAATAGCAAGGCCAGGAAAGTCGAGCTCTTCCAAGCGGTCTTTGCACTCACTTCTTAAGTCAAAGTGCAGGCCGCCTTGAATAATACCAAAGAGATACTGATGAGACTTTAGCTCATAATCTTTACACCTCTTGGCCCAACGAAGGGTAAGCTCCATTGATTCTCGCAAGCGCTCCTTTGTGGCCGGAAGCGCCGGGCACTCATCAAAGACCATAACAATATCACTGCCAAGGGCCTTTTGAATTTCCATGGATTTCTCAGGGCCGATCATATGGCGCGAGCCATCCAGATGACTTTGAAAGACCACGCCTTCTTCCGTTACTTTATTGAGATCACTTAAAGAAAAAACTTGAAAGCCGCCACTATCAGTAAGAATAGGCCCATCCCAACTCATGAAACCATGCAGGCCGCCGCCAACATCTTCAATGAGCTCATGCCCCGGCCGCAAGTAGAGGTGATAGGTATTACCTAGAATAATCTGGGCCTCCATACTTTCAAGGTCTTCTTGCAGCATAGTTTTAACACTGGCGCGGGTGCCAACGGGCATGAAAATAGGAGTTTCGATAACTCCGTGATCTGTTACGATTTTACCGGCCCGGGCCTCGCCACTCTTGGCCTCTAGGGTAAAGAATTCTGTGCTTTCTTTTTCACTTATAGTCATCTTCACTTTCACCTTATATCTTAGTCGATAATCAACATGGCATCACCATAGCTAAAGAAGCGGTACTGCTCTTTGATGGCCTCTTCATAGAGCTCTAGTAATTTCTCTCTTCCCGTTAAAGCCGCCACCAGCATAAGAAGGGTGCTCTTAGGAAGATGAAAATTAGTTAAGAGCCCGCTCACACTCTTAATCTCAACTCCAGGATGCAAGAAGATTGAAGTGCTCTGCAACTGATTGGCCTCATACTCTTCTTTACTCCTCCAGATACTCTCAAGAGTTCTTAAGCTAGTAGTCCCAACAGCAATTCTCTTGCGAGAATTTTTGATTTGCTGCAACTGATCTTTGGTAATGATATAATCTTCTTCATGCATTCTATGTTCTCTAATATCGTCCACCTTCACCGGGGCAAAGGTTCCAAGACCCACATGAAGAGTGACATAGTTTTGAACGACTCCTAAGTCAGTAAGCTCACGAAAAGTTCTCTCACTAAAGTGCAGCCCAGCTGTTGGAGCGGCCACGGAGCCAGTCTTTTCAGCAAAGTAAGTTTGATAATCTTCTTTATCTAAATCATCTGAAACGCCGCCGCGAATATAAGGCGGGATAGGAATCTTGGCATACTTTTCTATGAGCTGCTCGAAGTCACCTTTAAAGCGCAAAAAGAAAATTCCGTCTTCCCCTAACTCTTCTATGGCGGCAACAGCATCATTTTCAAAGTGAAAAGTGTCGGCCACTTTCTTCTTACCACTTGTTTTAATTAAGGCCTTAAGAACGCCCCGCTCATTAGCGCTTCTTTCAAGAAGGAAGACTTCGGCCTTGCCACCAGTGCTCTTCTTACCCAAGAGCCGACAAGGAAAGACCTTAGTATTATTGAAAACCAAGCTTGTTTCAGAGTCTAGATACTTGGGAAGATTAAAGAAGTGATCATGAATAACCTGATCGCTCTTGCGCTTATAAACCAGCAGTCGCGAATGATCCCTAGGCTCAACTGGCCTTTGGGCCACCAGCTCTTCTGGTAAGTTAAAGTCATATTGAGAAAGAAGAAAGTCACTCATGGGCGCACCCTACTACGAAAAGAACGGAAGTTGAAATAGATGTAGGCCCATGCCGATGTGAAAAAAGTAGAGCCTGCTGAAGTTTTGAAATGCTTGACATCGCGTCATTAGTCCACCACTATTGAGAAATGAAAGTAATTCTCATCTCCATTCTTATCTGTTCCCTAAAGGCGAAGGCGCAAACGGCGCAAGAAATGTGGAGTGAACTAGATGTGGCGATGGGTAAGGAACTTACCCATCAATTAACGGCCAGAGAAACTTCAGAACAAGAATCTGAGCAAATTAGGAATATTGAACAAACCGTTAGGACAGGTCAAGCTGCCCCAACAAGGTCTGGTCAATCTCTTGAAAACACAGTTCCCATTAGAGAGCTAACAAGAAAGCGAAGTTATAATAGAGGCAAACGCCTCAAGCGCAATATTAGAACAACGAGGCAGCGCTCAAGATAGGCGCTCTCTACTTTTCAGTATGACATTCGTGAGTATGCCCATCTAATTGATGATGGAGGTGATCACCGTGCTTATAGTCGGTATGGTCAGCATGCTTCTTCTTATCATGACCACATTCCTTCTTATGCTCATGAGCATGCTTCTTATGATGATCATGGTGATGGCCAATATGGTCATGACCCTTATGTGTATTGTGCGGTCCCTTAGTCTTATGATCATGTCCTCGGTGACTTGCACATGATGAGAGAAGAAGGAGGAAGATAAGTTGGAGTTTAATCGACATAGAATTATCCTGACTTGAGTTGAGTTTCAAAAGATATAATTAAATTTTCCTTTAGTCATTAGATTCATCAAAAAAAGAGCTAATAGAGCTCAGCTCTCCTTCTAATGAATAACCTTTCTTAACGGCCTGAAGCTTCAACTCCTCTATTCTCTCCTGCATCTTAGGATGGGAGCTCAAAAAGGAGACGGCCATCCCTTCATTCTTTTGAATATTGATAAAGAATTCATCGAGACCATTAACATGGCCAAAGAATTTCTGTTGGCAATCAAGGGCAAAGGAATCCGCAGCTCTTTCAGCATCTCTAGAAAACTTCAATGAAAAAATTTCAGAGCTTGTATCAATTAAAGTCTCTCCAACTCCTCCCAGGCCAATAAATTTTAATAGTAAATTCATGAGCAAACCTCGGGCAGAAGCTTTGAGAACATGACGATGAAAGAAGTGCCCTAACTCGTGACAGGCAACAAAGCCTAGCCCATTTAAACTTAAGTTCTTATCCATCAGTCCGTCAGTAAAGTAGAATTGGCCACCAATACCAGTAAAAGCATTCAATTCTTTTTGCGGCATAATGCCGACTTTAAAATGAACAGTTTTACCTTCGCCAAAAGGGAGCCATAATTTCTCTAAGAGCTCGTGGAGTTTTTCTTCTCTTGCGCTATTCTTGGCCTTGAGAGAATCTTCTTTCCCAAAGAGGCCCTGAGCAGAGTCTCTATTCACTTTACTAAACCACCTAGACTCTTGCTCAAAAGTTATGCGGTCCACGCCAAGGCCTACAATGAAATCGAGAGACACGAGCAGCACGCCTATAATGACAATAATCCCTACAACCATAGCGATATAGTCTTTGATAGGATGCTCGTTAGTGTAGTTAACTGATTCTTTAGGAATTCTTTGTTTAAATTCGCTCATTAGCTTATAAGTTCAGGAGGGTAAACGGCCGTGGCATAAGCATGAACTTCTACACTTGGCAGGCCTTGCTTTCCCTTTTGGTTGCTACCTATGGAGCTTGTTTCCAATCGCATGTTAATGACTTTAGTCGCGCCTAAAGCTCTTGCTTGCAGCTTCATTCTATTAATGGCCTCTCTTCTTCCTCTATCGATGAGGGTCTCGAAGCTGGCGATATTTCCGCCAAAGATCTGTCTTATACTAGAAGCAAAGGTTTTAAAATAATCAGAACCGACAACAACACTTCCATGCACGAGCTCGTAACTTTGCTGAGGGTCGAGTTCGTTCTTCCACTGCCCTATCACAACAGGCATATAGGCCAATTTTTCTTCTTGTTGTCTTATTTTCTTATAATGCTTTAATTCGCTTCTTCTGCCAAAGAAGTAACCAATAACTAAAAGAGCAGCAAGGATACCCAATCCGATTAGATTTTCCATAACCTTACTTTACAAGAACTGCGGTACCGTAGCAGAGAATTTCTGCAGCGCCAGCACTGATAGAGGAAGTGGAAAAGCGGACATTCACAATAGCATTGGCCCCCATATCTTTGGCCTGACTCTTCATTCTCTTTAAGGCTTCATCTCTACTTTCTTGCAGCAGCTCAGTGTAGCCAGAGAGCTCACCACCAACCAAGTTCTTAAGGCCTGCCATCATATCGCGGCCCAAGTGTTTTGAGCGAACAGTTGAGCCCAGCACAACTCCATAGTGCTCAACAATCTCTCTTCCTGGTATCACTTCTATATTAGTCAGTTGAATACTTTCTTTCATTTATGCCATCCTTTTTTTAATTCTGAATTTAGCGTTTGATCAAGCTAAAGGCCAAGACAGGATCAACGACCTTAAGAACTTTTTCAAGAGCGTCAATCACCTCATCTAAGAAGCCCCTAATCAACTCTAGAGCGGCAAGGCCACCAACTTGCTCCATTAAAGCTTGAATAATCACTTCGATAAATTCTATCACCGGATCAAGGCCAAGCTTTTTGACAAAGGCATCAAATAAACCTTGGGCCTGCTCCACATCAACTCCACCATTAGTAACAACAAAGAGGGGATTTTTCTTAACCATTATTGAACCTCACTTCTATGCCAATCTGTTATCCGATTCGCAACATCATTAAACTGTTCCTTTAAACTGTGGAACTCTTTTGAATTAAATTCGTAAACACTCTTCCTCTGGGCACTTGAACGAACAAGGGGCGCTCGATTTAAAAAAGGCTCGGTGACACGGCCGGGACCAAATTCAATTTCGATCTCTTCTTTAATTCGCGCTAAATCATCACTTTCAATCTTTCTTCTTAAATCAACAAGATTAGGAATATGCGCAATTACTTGGGGGGCCTTTATGATACCCATATCATCAATATCCTCTAGAACATTATAGAAGTGGCCCAGTCCTTTGCGGCTAAACTCATCAGGTCTAAAAGGAACAAGCAGGCCATCGGCCGCGCACATGATATTGACAACGAGGAGTCCAAGAGTTGGAGGCCCATCGATAATAATATAGTCATAGGTATCAGCGAGGGAGTTTATCGCGATAAACTTCTTGAGAATGAGCTGACGAGGAGTATTAATGCCGGCAACAGAGAGATCAAACCCTGATAAGGCCTGGCAAGAGCCGATGACATCTACCTTATTACCATGGTGAATGCAGTTCTGAACCAATGCTGGCACATGCAGGGCCTTAAGCTCTCTGACGCTATTGATGAGAAGTTGGTGAATAGACTGATAACCTTCTTCATCAGTATCTAGGCCACACAGTAGAGATAAGTTGGCTTGCGGGTCTAAATCAAGACAGAGAACCTTATACCCTTTTTCACTGAGGGCGTGGGCGGTATTAAAGGCCATGGTTGTTTTACCGACTCCCCCTTTTTGATTAAGAAAGGCCAGCACTCTTCCCTTGGGTGCTTCATTTTCAACAGATTTCCTAGCACTCTTAAAAATTCCCAAACTCCCCTCCTCATTATAAAATAAACCTTGAAAACCCCCCAATCTTAGCATGAGCAAAAAGCGAGTGCCATGAAGACTTTTCCCTTTTATTTTTAAATACCTGACTGCTCTGCGCCCTATAAAGTGTCTAATTTTTTTACAGTTGATCAACCTAGTATGTAAATAGAGGTTATAGGGCCAGTCCCCTGCCTTACTTTGATAATATCGTGACCTATCAATTTGTAAGGAGATTATTTTGAAATTCAATAAGGTTTTATTTATTGCGCTCTATACTCTAAGCACTATGGCCATTGCTGACTCTCCACGCTTAAACCTACCCCTCTATGGAAAAGGGGAAGTCAGTGGTGAAAGCCGGTCAAGTAACTTAAACTTTAGAGAAAATATTCATGATTCACTGGTTAAAAGTGGTCGGGTTGCCCTGACATTTGATGACGGGCCAGGTAAGTATACTGCGAAGCTTGTGGATATTCTCGATCAGTATAATGTTAAGGCGACATTCTTCATTCTCAAGAAGAATGTAAGAACTAAGTCCCGCAGAGATTTGGTTATTCGAATGATTCAAAATGGTCATATCATTGCCAGCCACACCGTAAATCATGCCAACTCAAATAAGCTTGAAAAACCAGTCTTTGAAAAAGAAGTAAGAGATAGTTTGCAATTTGTTTTAGACCTCTATGCTGAAGCTGGAGTTGACCCCTACTTCTTCTTTAGATTTCCTTATGCGGCCCATGGTCTAAGAGAAGACTACCATCACTTTGACTCAATGAGAGATGTATCCCTTGAGCTTCTTGGTGATAATTGCCTCTTCTACTCTTTTTGGGATCAGGACACTGTTGACTGGGCCGTTGGCTCTAACAGTAAGCGCTTTGCCATTACTCAAGCGGAACTTGAAAGTAATCTTCTGGCCCAATTCAAACCGAATCAGCAGCTCACAACCACTGAGATGAATGATCAAGGCAGAATGTATGTCAAAAGAGAAGTTATCAGCGAGGCCTTAAAAGGCGGAGTTGTTCTCATGCATGATATTAAGCCTAAGACAGTAGACTCAGTAAGAGTCTTCTTAGAAGCTCATCAAAACTTTAAAGATGATAATCCTGATCAGGCCCTAGAATTTGTTACTCTTGCTGAAGTTCAAGAATACTTTCTTCCCAGAGGAAATCAATGTATTGCTAACTCTCACGAAGAAGTCTTACTAGATTAGGAATCGTTGAACCATGACTAAATAAACCTAAGAAATTATAAAGAATTTATTTGTATTGAGCTTAATCATACTTTTTAAGCTCAATACAAGATTTATCATGCTCTTGTTGACAGGCTTGTTCAAGTAACATTTTACCAATAGATCTACGCCCCATTTGCAGGTGGTATCTCCCTAGCTCATGGCAGCTTATCAAACTACCATTATCACAGCCTTGGCGGAACCAATTTGCGGCGCTTTCTTTAATGAGTTCACCTTGCTCTTTATTTTTGACCTCGGTGATAGTCGAAAATATTTTCATTCCTACATCATGGCATTTATCACCGCTTCCTTCTTTGAGACATTTATCTTGATCTGAAATTGAAGAGCAGGAACTGATAAAGAATAACAGAAAGAAAAATTTCATGATACCTCTTTTCGAGTTTAGGTAATAGATTCTACTCTACATAAGAAGCTTCATCAATTTCCATCATACAACGAAAACCAACATCGACTCTTGCCGCGGTTCCAATATCTCGCAGATCATCGAGTGCAACAGGTGTGGCAAAGTTCGCTTGAATATTAGCGGGATCCCCCGAGACAAAGACATCAAATGTGCCCTCATTAACTGCTGCTATCATAACTCCTGAAGCACTATAACCCGTTTCTAATAAATCGATAAAGAGCGTATCACCTATGAGCTGAGCACCGTTTACTCCTGGGTCTGAATCGACAATTTGAATCGAAATATCCAATGCCGCCGCTGATGTGGCCCTAAAAGTTAAATCTTGAATTGTGACACTACCAATGACATCAGTACAAGGTATGCCCTCTATACTCCAAACACCTGCTCCATTACCAGAGAGATAAGAGCCACCAGTTGCCATGCCACCACAGCCAAGTGCTTGAGCTCCGATGACTTGGGAATTAATGTTTACGGTATCGTCATGAAGTTGAAGGGAAGTGATTCCTGAAGTCGGACCTATCTCTAAAAGATCGTAGTCAGTATCAAGATTAGCTGTTGAGGAAACGTGGGCAGGCAGTCCCATTGGTGTCATAAAGCGGCCTGCACTAAACCTCTCATCTTCTAAGGCCCAACTGGTAAGAGCTGAATCGCATAGAGAGTCTGAGTTAGAGTCGACACAAGGGCCTCTTAATCCATCAAGACTCCAAAATCCATAATCGTCACTAGTGTCACTTGAAATAAAGCTAGTATCATCTGAGCCCGCAACCTCTAATCCTAAGAAAGCTGATGCCCCAAAGGGAAGTTGAATATTGGCCCCATCACCTATTACTCTGGCACTTAGAAAGGCCGGTCCGCCTCCCCCATTAACCAAGGCCGCAATAGTAGTAGCATCGGCCGGAGCAAGATCACCTAAATCAATTGCAACATTACCGCCAGAAACCAGAATACTGGCCACACCAACATCATTATTGACATAGACGACGCTAGTTACTAATCCATCTGCAGCTGGTCTGACTTTAACAAACTCTATATCTTGAATGACAAGGTTCTCATTAGTAAAACATTGAGAAAGAAGAGGACAGTTAATGCCATTTTGAGTCCACTCCGCTACATTGCCGATGGCATCTTGAACACCAAAGCTTGATGTGCAAAAAGCGGTCTCATTTGAGCCAGTTGTTATTGAGCGAATATTAGATGATGCAGTCCCTGGCAGGGAGTAGAAGTCACTGCTGTCTGGCTTATCAAAGTCAACATACCCACTTTCAAGCCCAGAAGAGCCTGATGAATTACACTTACTAATGGAGTTTAAACTCAGTCCAGTTTCACGGGTAGCAATTTGATTATCATTCAGCTCATCACTATCCCACATGGAGTAGGCCACTTGATCTTTTCGACCGGGCAAGCGATGAGAAAGAATAGCATTAACACCTATGATTTCATTAGCAGGTAAACTTTCAAGACTAGAACAGAAATTATTGGCGTCCCCTTGAGTAATATTAGTAAGGGGAGGCAAGCTTGAACGGTGATAGAGCTTATCTGTATTGCTGTCAAACTGAGGATCAGCTGTTAAGTTGATGGTATCCGGCTCAACATTGGCAAAGTAGCTTGGAAATACCCCAGAGTCTAACTCACTCCACGCAGCGCCATTGGCCATGTAGCATTTCCCTTCACCTCTAGAGTAGTAGACAAGATTTGCCGTTGGAGTTAAAGCTGCTGTTGTTGGGTCATTAACACCCACACAAGAGTTATCAAATGTTCCATTACAAAGAGGTGCCGGTGAATAAGGGCAACCTGCTTCAAAGCGATCAACTAGAATATCTTTTCCGTAATCATAAAAGTGGTCTCCACTATCTGTAATATCGCCTGCTCCTTTATAGGAACATCTATAATTATTGGTTGGGTCTGACGTCAAGTTCATGGACGAGCAAATTTGCTTATTAATCATCCAGCGGTGAGCAAAGGCCATATTCTTAGGCGGGGCCATCATGCGGACAACACCGGTGGCATTAGTACCGGTCTCAGCAGCAGTAGAAGTCAAAATAGAATTGACCACTGGTCTTACTACATAGTAGTAAACAGTTCCTGGAGCAGGCGGAGTAAAGCTTTCACTACTGCCGTCAGTAAAAGAGTAGCTCGATGTAGAGCCGCTTATAGTCGCCCGATTAATGGGCTGAGCAAAGTCAAACTGTTCTGAGGCCAATCGTCTAAAAACTCGATACTCGCCAACACTAGCAGAACCATTAATACTAAATTGATTCCAACTTATTTTTATTTCTGCTGGAGCATCGTAAGTCTGCCAAGAACCAGAAGTTGTTCCCGTTGAGCGGTAGCAAATATTATTTTCTTCATCCCAGTAACGACTATCCACTAAAGTTGGAGTGATGATTCCAGTAGGTGCACCTTTTCCGATACACGATCTTTTTTCAGCTCTAGATCCAACACCGCACCCAGGCTCTAAAGCTGTTGGGGTAGTATTACAATAAGTTTCAAAGGCTTCCCAAGAACTATTACTAAGAGCGCTCAATGTTGTGAGGTTCTGATTATCCTGCGTTTCTCCAGGCTTAAGGTTTACCGCCTTAACAAGGGCATTGGCGTCTCCATTAGCACTGATAGCACTAATGATTGTATCCGTAGTTGTAACATCATCATACATCGTCACAGTAATGGCACTGCCTAATACTGTAACAACCGCAGTGTTTCCAGAAGCACCAGTACCTTCAACATACTCTATTGTTGGCACCGTACTTGTCTTACCGATATAGGCAATCTTTTGCACTTGGGTTCTCTTCATGCGATAGCAGCTGATTGTTGTTCCCGATTCTTGCATATAAATAGCGTCTACGTGATCTGGGTCTGCACTTGAATTACTTAGAGGACTACTCGTTCCATAACAACTGACACCATCCTCACAAAGATCTAAAGAGTAAGGACATACTGTTCTTTGTTCATTAACTAGGCCCAAGGAATCCACTTTAGGCCCTGATGACTTAAAGGAAATCCAGCCTCCATGGGTGGCCGAAACTTTCTGAACCGTCACTGTAAATGTCACTTCTGTAATTCTTCCTGTTGAATTATCATACTTCGAAGGAAGTAGTAATGGTTGTTCTAATGAATTGACTTGGGCAACTATTACGGAGGAAAACAATCAATTATTCTTGGTGGAATA
>CALHBL010000253.1 GCA_937930825.1 uncultured Bacteriovoracaceae bacterium | reverse complement strand
CCAATAGAGAGCACTATCCCGAGTTAAGAAATTCATTTTCTTAGTTGCAAAGGCCAGTGGCCACAGGAGTTGATAAGAACAATTTTCATCTAAGAAGAAGTAGTCAAATTGAGATTGATGCATCAATTCCCAAAGGTGATTGATGAAGCGACTCTTTTGCAGATCTGTAAGTTCAATCTCATACTCCCAAAGGTCGCGGCTTTCCATATCTCCATACTCACGAACTTTTACAGCGTAGTAATCAGTTGCGAAGAGACCCGTGTAGCCACCAAAGAGACCGTTGATCCCAAAGGAGAGCGTCCCCTCCCCTGGAGGGACTGAAGCCGAGAAATTGATTCCTAAGTCCAAGAGTGGATCTTCCTTGTTTCTTAGGGTGTTGGCCTTAATAAAGGTATGGCCAAAGACTGAAGGAGGACTTTGAGGGTAGTTCGTAGCAAATATAATGCTTAGGCTTTTAAAGTCTATAAGAGAGCGAAACTCTTCAAGTTTTGGACACTCTTCACGAGAAGTAGCTGCGGGGATTAGCTTCTTACTTCTTAGAAAGTTAAAACGTGCGGGAAATTTACACGAATAAGCCTTTTGGGTCAAAGAAGCCGTGATATTGGCCTCTAGTTCTGCTGTGGGATCATCCTTTCCATTTGCCGCCATAAAGAACTGCTTATTATCGGTATCACTTTGAAATGAAAAAAAGCCTTTTTTGTAGTGAAGAAGTTTAAGCCACTCTTGAGATTCTGCTATTGAATTGTGATTTTCAGCTACAGACTTTTTAGAAAGAGAAAAAAGAAGGAGATTAAATAAGATAAGAAATAATGGGAAACGCATAGTCTCCCATTATAGAAATTATATAGCTAAAAGGCGACAGTTTTGTGATAGTTCACTATTATTTTTTAAAACTCTCACAGTATTTTCTACAACCTGCAAAGGGCCAATATTACTATGAGAAATAATTTGGTCATAGTTATTCTTAAGTGAGTTATTAAAGGCTGCTCTACTGGCATCATTACACTTGAAAGTTGAAGCGTAAGTTCTAATCACTTCTCCATTTCCTTGGGCCATTTGCATCTTCAATTTGTCCCCATTGATCATGGCAAACTGAAGAGACTCTTTGAAGTTTTTAACAATTGAATGTCTCTTACAACCAGATGTTCCAGAAGTAGTTCCGAAGGCCTGGTTCAAAGAACTAGAGTTTGTAGTCGTTCTTGTTGTTGCTGATACTAAAGACATGTCAGGAGCAACTTTCCAGCCAAGTCCACAACCTGTTGAGCCGTCTTCTGCATAGAGTGCAGTAGAGCTAAGTAATAAAGAAACTGCGAATGTTAAAATTGATTTCAAAAGAACCTCCTGTTTTTTTGATTTTTGACAACGATTTGCACATCTCAATTATAAAGTATTTTTAGTTGACTCGCATAACTTCGACCATGGGGATAATTTTCCTTATACTTGATTCAAAAACCTGGGTTTAGGCTAACGAACTAAGCTGCCCGCAAGCAGCAAGAATGTCCTCCCCCTTAGTCTTCCTAAGCATTGCTGGGGTTGAGTACTCAGAAAGTACCCTTTGAAAACTCTCAATTTTCTCTTCTTCTGGCCTTTCATAAGTACTTCCAGGAAAGGGATTGAAGGGGATGAGGTTTATAAGCGCAGAGTAGTTTGATAGGAGTTCAGCAAGGAGATGAGCATCCTCTTCTCTGTCATTGAGATCTTTGATCAGAAGATATTCAAAAGTGATAAAGCGCTTTGGTCCAAGGGGCCACTTCTTAAGGAGTTCTAAAATATCTTCCAGTGGGTAGGCTTTATTAAGAGGGATGAGTTCATCTCGAATACTTCTATTGGTCGAGTGAAGGGAGAGGGCCAAGTTCACATCAAGGGAGCTTGCAAGCCACTTCTTTAAACCTGGTAAATAACCGGCCGTTGAGATGGAAATCTTCTCTTTGCCAATGGAGAGACCGTACTGAGAGAGGAATATAGAGCAGGCCTTTTGAACCGCTTCGAAATTATGCAGAGGTTCGCCCTGACCCATGAAGACAAGATTAGAGATTCTTAGATTGTGCCCTTGATCTTCAAGCCAGTGGTAGGTGCTTAGCAGCTGTCCCACTATTTCTTCCGAACTTAGATTCCGCGATAATCCCTGAGTCCCTGTGTAGCAAAAAGAACACTTCATAGCGCAGCCTACTTGGGAAGAGAGGCACAGAGTGTACTTTCCCTGAAAGGGAATGAGGACGCACTCCACTGTGCGAGAATCACCAAAGCTGATGAGAAACTTCTGGGTTGAATTTTGATGATTTTGGATGACCTTCTGGTCTTTGAGCACATGAGGAAGCTCAAAGGAGATATTCTCATTGAGGAATTTCTTTGTTACTTGAGCAAGATTAGGAGGAAGGCCGGCCCTTCTCTTTTTATAAACCCAGTTGAAGAGCACGCGAGCTCCGTAAGGATTGAGCTGATGCTCTTTGAGAAGGAGCTCTAAATCGTTATAAGAGAGGCCATAGAATGAGGTCTTATTCATGGGGTCAATATGGCCAATAGCGTGCTTTCTGACAAGTTTCATAAGCCTTTGAGGCCAATAATCGGAAAATGGTGACTAGTTTCAAGGAATTAGATTAAAGACTGCAATTGCTTTAAAATTGATAACACTTGTGACAAGCAAGTTAATTATTCTTTTAAAGGTGGAGTGACGAATGGATTTTATATATTGGCCATACGATGAGCTGAATATTCGACTAGAAAGCAATGAAGGCTCATTAACAATTGAGCTGCCTTGGATTGATTTGGCGGTAGAGGTTGGTGGTGGGTCAGGTAGTATCGTCAAAGAACTCCATGAGAGAATAAGAGACGGTAGTTTTAAAGGTCAAGATA
>CALHBL010000252.1 GCA_937930825.1 uncultured Bacteriovoracaceae bacterium | reverse complement strand
AAGAAAGTGGGGTCGGCAGAGAAGGCGGCCATGATGCTCTTAGATTCTTTAGCGAAGTTAAGAATATATGCTTACAATATTAAGAATAGTTTAGACTGGAGAAAATAGATGTCATCGATAGAATTAAATTCACAGCAAGCTCCCGAGCCTGTTGGCCTCTACCCCCATGCTCGGCAAGTGGGCGACCTTCTCTTTCTCTCGGGAGTTGGCCCAAGAGAGCGAGGTAAGAAGGAAATTCCAGGAGTAACTATTGATAGCGAAGGTAAAATTACGGCCTATGATATCGAAGCTCAATGCCATAGTGTTTTTAAGAATGTGAGACTGATTTTAGAAGCATCAGGCTCGTCTTGGGAAAATCTAGTTGATGTAACAGTTTTCCTTACAAATATGGATGATGATTTTAAAACTTACAATCGTATTTATGCGGAGTACTTCAAAGACAATCGTCCTTGCCGGACAACCGTTGAAATTAATAAGCTCCCCACACCAATAGCTATTGAGCTTAAATGCATGGCAACTATGGGATCCAAGTAATGATCAAGCCCTTTAATTTTCAAAAATGGATTGATGAGAATAGAGATCTTTTAAAACCTCCAGTGGGTAATAAAGTTGTCTTCAAAGACTCTACCTTTATTGTTATGACAGTGGGTGGACCTAATATAAGAACAGACTTTCATATCAATCAGTCCGATGAATTCTTCTATCAGCTAGAAGGTGAGATCAATTTGAGAATCATCAATGAAGACCATAAATTTGAAGATATCCCCATAAAGGCCGGAGAAGTCTTTATGTTAAGAAGGGGTATTCCCCACTCTCCTCAAAGAAAAGCAAATTCGATTGGGCTTGTTGTTGAGAAGACAAGAGTTCAGGGCGATATAGACAAACTCCAGTGGTATTGTAAGAAATGCTGTAACAAACTCTACGAAGAAGAATTTTTTTTAGAAAATATAGAAACTCAATTTGGCGCAGTTTTTGATCGCTATTATGGAAGTGAGCACACGAAATGCAAAAAATGTAATGAAGTAACAGATAGGACTTGGTAATGGATTTAAATTTAAAGAATAAGAAAGCACTCATCTTTGGATCAACTGGGGGAATTGGTAAGTCAGTGGCCATGGCCCTCATTGCTGAAGGCGCTCAAGTTTACATCAATGGCAGAACCGAGGATAAGTGTAATAAGGTTGCCACTGAAATTGGTGCCGCTGGTTTCTATAGTGGTGATCTCTCTCAAGACAATGTGGCCAAAACAATTACAGAAAGAATGATTAGCGAAGTAGGCGCAATCGATATTATTGTCACTAATACCGGTGGTCCGCAAAAAGGAAACTTCCTAGAAGTTTCTAATGAGCAGTGGAAGAATGATTATCAATCTCTTTGGCTCTCTGTAGTGGACTCCTTAAAAGCGGCCCTTCCTAAAATGGTCGAAAATAATTACGGAAGAGTTCTCATGATTACAAGTATTGCAGCAAGGGAGCCTCTTGCAGGACTGACAACATCAAACGGCCTACGTGCTGGCCTTGAAGGTCTTGCTAAATCAATGGCCAATGAATTCTCAGGAAATGGAATTACCTTCAACCTCATTCTTCCTGGCTACACTAATACTGATCGCATCAAGGCGCTTAACCTCTCTGCTGAAAAAGTTAAGGAAATGGTTCCTGCCGGAAGACTGGGAGAACCTGAAGAACTCGCGGCCCTTGCTTGCTTTCTCTCTTCCCCTATCGCTGGCTATATAACAGGTCAGAGTATTGCTATTGATGGTGGAGTAATGAAGTCCCATTAAGAAAAGGCCATTGCCTTGAGTACACTTTAAGCTCAAGGCAGGCATCTAAAAATAATGCAGAGTCAGCACCAAGTCTGCTGGCACACTTTTACGCACACTTTTAAATGCGAATTGTTTCAAAAGTAAGCCACGTTCTAAATCCGCTAAGTCCGGCACTTTTCAGCAAAAGTTAACGCAAAGTCAGCACGAAGTCTGCTGGCACTTCTCAGCTGAGTTATGAAGTCCCATTAAGTAAAGGCCATTGCCTTGAGTACACTTTAAGCTCAAGGCAGGCATCTAAAAATAATGCAGAGTCAGCACCAAGTCTGCTGGCACACTTTCACACTTTCAGATGCAGAGTCAGCACCAAGTCTGTTGGCACACTTTCACTATTGGATTGAGAGGCTACAGCAATAAAAGCGGTGTGAAGGATAGGTTTCTGGACTGGTCATATTATGGGGTCCGCGATAGTTACAGCTCTCGCCCCCGTAATCAACGTCAACTAGTCTTGTTTCAACTTTAGTAGCAACCTTATTAGCTGGGCAGCCTCCGGCCGTTTGAAAGTAGCCATACCCTGCACTGCACCATAGTGTCCAATCACTCCATGCACAACTATTGAATGAGATTGTAGGATTGGCGCACTGCTGATTTCCATTGCTATCAAAACCTTTTGATAGACCATAACCCGAACATTTTTTTCCATATACACTTCTGTCAACAGCACATGTCGGCACCCCAGAGTTTATCGCCTGAATATATTGACCAACGGGACACACTGAAGTCGCATTATTGGGAACTGGTTTACAAACGATCGTCCCATCAGGCTTTACTTCGGATACATACTCATTTACGGGACAAGTTTCCGTAGGAAGAGGGGTGCAAGTCGGGCTGCCCGCTGCATTGATTCCGTTAAAGTAAGTATTTGGAGGGCATGTAATATTAGCACAGGAAACTGTTCCATTCTCTTCAATAGTTCTTGCCACTTGACCCGTAGGGCAGGGAGATTGAGCAAAGTTACGGCACTTAGATCCTACACAGACTTTCGTTGATGTCTCAACATCAGCATTAACCGTAAGCTTTCCTGTCATTGTATCCCCAGTTGTATTAACATATCTAGGATCAAGAACAGCTGCCGTCTTATCATTATAAAAATCAAGTAAGTGCTGAGTTGATACAGCATCAGAATCAGATACCGGTGTAGCTAATGAGTAAGTCGTAAGATTGCATTTATCAGTTGCTTCAATAAAGACGCCACCTAAATCAGAACAAGCTTCTTCCTTTGCTGACCTTACAGCGTTTTCTGTGGAGGAATAGCACTTCACCAAGTTCCCCGAACTATCAACTTCGACATTTACAGGAAACTTCTTTGTGATTAATTTATTTCCACTTAAAACCTTTGAGAGCTTTTCAAATTGTATTAAGAGGTTTAATTCACCATATTGATTTGTGCCTGCTCCCGAATTAATGGTGACATCATCAATTGTCATGGCATTAATTTTTATTTGCCTATTGCCATATTTATTTGTCGTATTAAAGAGGACATTTCCTTTTCTATTACGAATATTGGTAATGACAGCATTATCTACTACTGCCGTGCCCACCCCAAGAGTAGCGGAACAAGCTTCAGTGACGAGAAGGTTTTGGCTGATAATATTTGAAATAGTATTTATTTCAAAAGAAGACTCAGCTCTTTTCTGAGTTACAGCTTGATTCTCAGTCAATTTCATCATCACTAGAGATAGGGCGCCTATGAGGCCAGCAGCAACCATAACCTCAGCAAGAGAGAAACCATCTTTTCCATCAAGTATTCTCAAAGACTTAATTATTCTAATAAATAAATTCTTCACTGCCGTGCTCCTCATTTACTTGAAAGTAAAAGTAAAGCTAAAAATAATAATTAGTTTTAAACTTATTCTAACCGATTACGAAAACTAGGCCAGAAGCACTTCTATTGAATTAGGATTCAGAGTCTTCAAATATTGAGTTTTTTTCTTTTAAGGCCCTCAATTACTCATTTCATATAAGATACCGCTGCTCAAATCAATTCCATCAAAAATTTTTAATCTGATCAAGAAACAAGATAGTGCAAAAACCTATGCCTCAATAAGTTGCCACAGTACTCTAGTTCTATACCGCTACTGGAAAGGAACTCAAGCAGCACGCCTACCGCCGTGTACCTTAAATCTTAATACCATCCGGGTATTCAAGTCTTTAGGTGAGTTTTCAATACTTGAAAACTCAAACAGGAGGACTATATACATGGGATACCATTACAAGAATTTAATTTTGCAAAAAATGTCCCTTAAGAATTCAGGGCCTTTAAGAAGATAAAAATAATAACGCCAGTAATAGATACGTAGAGCCAAATAGGAAAAGTTATTCGGGCCACTTTCTTATGAAGTGCCCACTTCTTTGAGAAGGCCAAGTAGAATGTTCCAAGAATTAAAGGAACTTGCACCATTGAGAGAATAATATGACTTATCAATATAAAGAGATAAGTTATCCTAATGGGCCCCGTACCTAAGAATTTAGTATCACCTTGAAAGTGATGGTAAGTGAGGTAGCTCACTAAGAAGCATGCAGAGCAAATTCCTGCGCTGATCATGAAAGCAATATGCCTCTGCTTAAGTCCTGCTTTAATACTTCTAACACCAAGAATGAGTAACACTGAAACAGTCGCGTTAAGTGAACAGTTTAGAAAGGGAAGATAGGTCACCCAAGAGTAAGTACCAGCTGAAGGCGTTTTAAAGTAAATCCACCAAACGAGGAAGGATAGAATAATGACACTAAGACTGATTATGGGAATCCAGAAGCTAGTTTTGTCCTGTGGGTTCTTTGGGGAGTTCATTGGCATTTCGATGTTTAATAATAGTTCTATAGATGAGGTAGAAAGGAATATAGGTCAGTAGTATAAAGGTCCCTAGGATATAAACGACATTGCCCTTAAGTGGATCATCCATACTTCCAGCACAACCTGGGCAGGCCAAAAGAGTGCTAGAGAGGATGATCGTAAAGAGCGCAATGACTTTTTTCATAGTTAGGCGCTCTATCTAAAGAAGGTAGACGAATGTAAATACAAGAATCCAAACAAGATCTACAAAGTGCCAAAAGAGGCCAGCGATTTCAAGTTGGTTGTAATCACCTTTATCGAATCTTCCATCGAGGGCCATCTTAAACATGTAGCACAGATAGAGTGTTCCGGAGAGAACGTGAAGTCCGTGAAAGCCAGTAATACTAAAGAAGGTCGCAGAAAAGAGATTATTTCCATGAGCATAGGAGTTGAAAGTCATCCCCAGATCATGCATCAGGTGCATATACTCATAGATCTGCATGCTAAGGAAACCAATGCCCCCAATACATGTGATTCCCAGCCACCAAAGCATATGAGTTCTATTTCTAAGTTTACAAGAATCAATCGCCATAACCATAGAAACTGAAGAGCAAATTAACCAGAACGTCATAAAGCCAGATAACCCGACACCACCAAGGGCCTCAACCGGATTTGGCCAACTGTCTTGCATCTGCGCTCTTAAAATACCATAAGCTAAGAGAAGTCCTGAAAATGACATCGCATCAGTTCCAAGAAAGAGCCACATTCCTATTTTACCAGGACTGGCCGTACCAAACTGATCGTCATCAGGATATTTGAGAGGCCCGTCATGGGCGGCCATCTTTGCAGAACTCATTGTTTACTCCAATATTTAGTATTCTTAGTTGGTAGTTTTTCAGTACCCATATCGTACATATATTTAACGAGAACATCCATTTGCGCTTCAGAATCGCCACCGAGAATATCTGGAGCTTGTGACTCGCCATCTTCCCAGAAGCTTGGCATGAGTGTTCCAGGCAGTATCGCTTGAGGGTCCTTAAGCCATTTCTTAGTCCAACTTGGTCTCAATCGTCTTCTAGCAAAGAAGAGGTTTGGCGCCTGTGGCTCATCTTGATTAAATCCTGAACTGTGACAACTCGCACACGCTAATTCTTCCCACAGCTCTTTTGCGGCCTGCTTCTCACCGGCCTTCCAATTAACAATTTTAGAGCGATCTACAAGTGCCTTCTGCCCTGCTTTGTACTGAAACATCGTTACAATTGTATTTCGCTCTTCATCAGTTAAGTTATATGAAGGCATTCTAACTTTTAGCCAAGGTCTAATTGGATAGACGTTATCCAAGAAGTAATGAAACCAATCCAACTGAACACGGTGTCCTTCACCAACAAGCCGTGGCGGACCTTCATTCAAATCATCTTCGTACTTCGCAAGAATATCACCTCTATAACCGTCAACTTCGTGGCAACCAACGCAGTTAAACTTATTAATGACCTTCATACCCTTTTCAACAATTGCTTCCCTAGCATCTAACTGCTTAACACCGATGAGTGGAATCTTGTCGTTAACCTGACCGATAATGGCGATAGTCATTGTTTCTGCTTCTCTTTCTGAGAGGTAGAACATAGGCATTCGAGTTAGGTCTTGGAATGGCTTATCAATTCCCTTATCCCATCTTCTCGGGTCTAAGAGATGCGCTTTAATCCAACCATCTCTAGAATGCTCAACTTCTTTTTGAATACCAAAGCCAAATTGAGTAAGGGGCTTTGACCCTTCATTTGTAAGCTCGGGTCCAATAGGTGAACGACCTGCGAATCCGTCGATATTGTGACAGGAGTAACAACCATATTTACCAACTGATCTATAACCTAGCTCAAGAGTTTTTTGGCGATCTGTTAATTTATTCAACTTTGCATGAGCAACTTCTTCAGAATCAAATGCTGTGAAGTAAGCGAGTAGAACTTCATCACGAGCGCTTCTATCAAGAGGTGCGAACCTCTTAGCTTCGAATTCTTTATTCTTAAGACTTAAGAGATAAGCCGCAATATTATTGGCTTCCCTATCGCTTAATCTGAACGAAGGCATAATCGTATCTTCTTGATAGTGACTAGGTTTCTTAAGCCAAGAAACAAGCCAATCAGGATCTACTTTTGATCCCGTTCCCGATAGAAAAGGACCAGCGTAAGCTCCTATCTTTTCAGAAACTTTTTCTGCTCCTTCCATACCGTGACAGCCCATACAGCCAACGCTTGAAGCAAGTTCTTTACCTGCTTTGGCATCACCACCTGTATATTTCATGAACGGTCTATAACTCTTAGACTTATCCCAAAGGAATTCGGCCATAGCATTTACTTCGGCGATATTCTTTCGCATAAATTCAGGCTTTGAGTTATTAGATTGAGCGAAGAAGCTAGGCATCATCGCGTGCTTATTAAAAGATTTTGGTGACCACACCCAGTTTTTAAAGAATTCTTTATCAACTTTTGAAGCTATCTTATAAAGACTAGGGCCTGGCTTGCGCTTATGCTCCCATCCTTTAATCTTATGACAGCCATAGCAGCCAAACTTTTCTATATTTTGGCGTCCTTCATTTAAGACAGTTGCACCTGGAATATGCTCTACGCCTTGGTGACATTTAACACAGCTTGCTTCAGTTTGTGAAAGCTTAAGCATTGGAGTCGCAATTCGGTGGGGTTCATGCCACTTATACTTCTTCACCCACTCAGCTCTTTGCTCTTTATCTTCTGGCCAGTGAGCAATACTTTGGAAGTCATTTACTCTATGCCCGTCACCACTGTGACATGAAGTACAGCCTGACTTCTTCATTGGGTGCGGAGAATCTCTACCAACCATTAAGTCTAATTTCGGGTGAGTTCTGTGGGGATTTTCTTGATCTTCATATCCCGGCTTATCAATAAAAGTGTGACAAGTTATACAGCGGTCAACTTTTGGAACCTGCTGAAAGTATCTATCATCAGTAATGTTCTCTAGAACAATCTGTTGAATTTTTAGAGTTGGATCTAAGAAATCAACAAAGGGCGCATTTCTTATGGCAAAGATAGGTCCCATTTTAGTTTTTTCAAGAGCAAGTTCTAAGAGTTCTTTAGTTGTAACAATCTCTTTAATCTTCTTATTTGTTTCAGTTACTTCTTTATTTAAGGCCAGTTTCTGTTTAGTAAGTCTCTTCTGGTCAGCTTGAAGAAATTTCATTTTATCTTTTGAAGCGAGAAATCGACCTTTAAAGGATTTTAAGTCATCAAAAATTGCTTTCTTCTTATCAAAGAGCCCTTCACTCGGCTCTTTTCCTTTAGCTATCACTTTCTTAATCTTTACTTGAACTTGCTCATAGAGAAATGTTCTAGCAGAAACCTGAGAATTTAGCGTACCGTTGATGATCGTTTCAGACTTAATTTCCTTAAGGACTTGCTTAAGCTCTTTATCAATTGCAAAGACTTCCTTCCTACGAGTTGAAACTTTCTTACTGGCCTGATCCAACTGTGTCTGAAGAGTCGCTAACCTCTTCTCATCAATATCGCCTTCAACCTTCTTAAGCTTTTCTTCAAGTTTAGCTTTTTTGATCTTTATGGCTTCGATCTGAACTGCTTTCCATGGTCTGATGTAATCATCTAGAAAAACCCAAACAACTACCATCAAAAATAAGACCGAAAGAAAAGCAAAGATCTTATTGAGTTTGCTCGTTTTGTAGGCCATTCCTGGTTCTAATTTCTTCATTTCTTAATTATCCTCGCCTAAATCGCGTATAAACTCCGCACACTTTGATTTTCCAGTACTGGAAAATCACTAAAGATTCAGCTCTAGCTCCGGTAGGGCCACGATGTACTTAAGTGAAAAAAGCCATCTTAGAACCATCTTTATAGGTAAACTCATCATCAGTAGAAAGAGCATTACCAAAATGTAGTATCTCATATTGCCAATTTTTTCGATCATCCCCTTACCAAACTTAGAAGCGGCCATCATTGGAGGAAGAACGAACACATAACCAAGACTAACAACAATACCTAAAATCTCTCGCAGAAACATATTCTGAGGCATTGAAGTATTTAAGCCCTTTATCCACAAGAATTCAGAAAGGTTGACGTTATATTCCGCCACAACTTTATGATAATCCCAATATTCAAAAGGTCCATAGAAAGTCCAGTTAGGTCCCCGTAAAAAGGTCCCCACTATAATGAGGTAAATCCACAAGACCAGCCATCCGAAGAGAAAGCCCCACATTGCAAGTGGGCGCTCCATAATAGTGAAGTATCCATTCCCTTTTGGGTTCGTATCTATATAAGGAATCGCAATCAAGCCAACAACAACAACACCGGGAAGAACAACCCCTGCCATCCAAGGGTCAAAGTAAACAAGCATTTCTTGTAAACCTAAGAAGTACCAAGGTGCTTTAGCTGGGTTTGGTGCCCATGTGGGGTTAGCAGGCTCTTCAAGTGGTGCTTTAAAAATAATGGCCCAAACGACTAAGAAACAGGTCGCGGCAATAATACAGAAGAGCTCCGTATAAACGAGATTTGGCCAACACCAGACCTTCTCTCTATTTTCTGGCAGGCCTTCAATAGGGCATAAGCCAGCTTCAATTCGCTTATCATTTTCAGCAGACTTATAAAGAGTGAACCACTGCAAGTAGCCAACAAGAACGAGTAGAATAATAATCGGAATATTGTCCGGAAGAATGAGGATCGTGAAGAAGTTCGGGTCAGAACCAAACCAAATCGCCGTCGGGATGATGAAGGCAAGCGCTAGGTAGAGGAACTTCTTTGTTCCTACAATCCTGTAATACTTCATCATCAAGAAGAAAAGTACACAAACCACTGGAAAGGATCTAATCGGGTCTGCCATCCAGTTAATAAATTCTCTCATTCTAAAACCTACTTTGAAAAACTATTCCTTAAAAATCCTTCTATAAAGGAGCAGAAATACCACCATCTTTTCTTACTCTCCAAAAGTGAACCGCAATGAGCGTTCCAACAACAAGAGGAATAAAAACACAGTGAAGGATATAAAATCTTAATAACGCTGGCTCACCAACAAAGCGTCCGGCCAGTAGCTGAAAGCGAACATCGTTCTTGTCCGAGACCATAACGAAGTCACCAATTTGCGCAAGAGCTGCACCTGGGCCACCGTGACCTAAGAATGGAGTTGCTTTGGCCATGTTAGCCCCAACAGTAATCGCCCAAATAGCAAGCTGATCCCAAGGAAGAAGGTAACCTGTAAAGGAGAGAAGAAGAGTGAGAACGAGCAGGATAACCCCGACGCCCCAGTTAAACTCTCTTGGTGGTTTATACGATCCCGTCATAAATACTCGGAACATATGCAGCCAAGTTGTTATAACCATGGCGTGAGCACCCCAGCGGTGAATTTCACGCATAATACCTAAAGGCACGTGCTCACGAAGAGCAATAATATCATTGAAGGCATACTCAGCTGTTGGCCGGTAATAGAACATGAGTAGAACGCCAGAAACAGTTAGTGCTAAGAAGATAAAGAATGTTAATCCCCCCATGCACCACGTGTAACCAAGTTGAACACCAGATTTCTTAAGTTTAATAGGGTGTAAATGGAGAAAAACATTCCCCGCAACTACTGCCGCTCTATTTCTCGCATTATCTGGTGGACCATGACGAAAGATTGATTTCCAAACCTGGGTCTCTCTCACTTTATCCGCTAAACCTTTTGCTGCCATTTTGACTCTTTCCTTATTTTTTTAGCTTATAATTTCTTTAAACACTTAAGAATGCATTCGGGTTATCCCACTGACCTTTTTCATAGCGATACAACTTTGTCTTATCAACTTTGATCTTACCTTCAGCAGTTAAATTAATTTTATAACGCTCGAGAGGACGTGGTGCCGGTCCTTCAAAGTTAATACCGCTAGTGTAGTAACCTGAACCGTGGCAAGGACATTTAAACTTTAACTCAGCAGGTAGCCAGTTAGGAATACAACCGAGGTGAGTACAGATATTGGAAAGAGCAAAGAGCTTTCCTTCTTGCTTTACCATCCAAACACCAAAGCCGTTCTTATATCTCTCATCTACACCCTCTTCATACATATCTGGTGTACCTGCAAGAAACTCCATTTCTGGTTCAAAATTTACATTTGGATAGGAGAAGCGAAAGGCCAAACTGGCCATACCTGCACACGCAGCTCCAAAAGCTACCCATGCTACAGTTAGGTAACTAAAAAATTCTCTTCGGTTAAGATGTTTTCTCGTTGCACTCATTACGCTTAACTCCGTCGCTTGAGAGATCGTATGTATAAAAAATTACGTGTTTTAATAAACACGAAAATACCATAACGGCCTTGAAAAATCAGCCATTTAATTATCGTTTCTCTCTTCTAGTTTTTCAATAAGTTTAACACTTCATTTGCTTTTGCGGTAACTTTCAAGCTTTTGTCTCGCTTTGCTACAAGCGTTAGCTCTTCATTTAATGCTGGCCATTTATTTCTTTCGAGAGAGCTCAACAAACTTAACTTCAAAGCAACAACTTGCTGCTCACCTAGACTAGAGTTACCTTCCTGCTTAGGCTCAAGAGTTAATATCTCCTTAAGTATTCCAATAGCTTTTTCATTCTTATAATTCACTAATCCAGATGCAGCAGTGTACCGAATAACTCTATTCGAATGGCCCAAAAGACTTTGTAGTCGAGGCTCGGCCTTCGCAACTCTATGCGTAGCAAGGGCCAAAGCTGAAGCCTGAACAAGACCAACATCATCACTCTCAAGAAAGCCAAGTACTGTGTCCCAGTCATTAAATTCAAGCCCAGCAGGCATATTGCCAAGCGCTATAATAGAGTGAAAGCGAACTTTATCGTCTTGATCTTTAAGGCCTTTTGAGAAGAGCTTCGCAGCATTTTGAGAACCTAATGCCCCGGCCGCTACGACGGTAAATTGCCTAGTACGAGGATCCTGCGCTTCGTCATATATTTCAGAAAGATTTTCTATTAGCCAAGGAACTTCTTCTTTAGGAATTCTCGAGTTAGAAATAAGCTTAGACAACTCAAATGCTGCAACCCATCTATTTCCAAATGTCTTTGTATGCATCTCTCTAACGAGATCTTTATAGGACCTTTCAGTTGAGAGAAGCCTAGTCACCCCAAAGACAACTAGGGCACCGATAAGCACTATTGCAATAGGAACTACTAACCCACTTGCAACCGGGTTTTCCAACAACTTCTTCTTGCTTCCCTCACCACTCATAAAATTTCCTCTTTCGGGATTTGTTTCAAGTCTTATTCTTTTAAAAAGGTAAGGCTTAAAGTAATGTGCAGACTTTAAATAATAAGTAACAAATGCACTTTGCAATGACAATTAAATCGGAATAGAGCTATGGCGTATTTACTGAGATTTCTTATAGTCCTGATGATTTCTGGAATTTGTCTAACCACGTCTGTTGCACTCGGCTGGATTGACATTGGCTATAGCCACATTCACCTGGCCATTATTACCTTTCTCTACACTATTTTCGCTCAAGCTTTTGTCATGTTCTACTTTATAGGTGTATCGAGGCTCATGACAAATGTTTACAACGTCCTCTCTTCAGAAAAGAACCTGAGTGAGCTCTTTGATAACCCCCCTGAAGACCTTGAACCCTATAAGAAGAAAACTGTTAAGTTTGTTCAAGACTCAGACCGGTGTAAAAGGCAAACCATACCTTGGACAATGCTAATGCTTATTCTCGGCTCAATTGCTTTTCTCTTAGGAGGAGCGCACGATACAAATCTTGTTTCTAAAGTCGTTCATTCGGGTGTTGTCTATGGATTTATGGCGGCCATGTTCATCGGCTTCTTTCGTCAATGGTATTATCTGAAAATAAGTCACGTGTCTCTGCGCAAAGTGAAGACTCTATTCGATATACCAGACGGCCAAATGTAAAAAATCTTAGGATAACTAGATATTTTTAACCCATATAAAAACTTTGTTCTTTCCGGGTGGGTTACGCCCTGTTCGTGTTCTTGATTCGTAGAGGCTTGCTTCATCAAAGTCCATGACCTGAGCTATGAACTCTTTCAAGTATTCTCTTGGAACATAGAGATTGTAGTAAATTCCTCCAGGAACACTCTTTCCAGGCTTGACGTTATCAACTCTTGTCACTTTATACTTTTCCAAAAGAGTATTTAATCTCTCTTTGGATTTAATCGAGTCTACAGAACGCATCAAAACCCGATAAACTTTAGTATTTCCATACCTGCTATCCCGGTAGCCTCTTTGACCATGTTCTTCATAATCAGATTGCTCAAGATTTACGACATCAAAATCTTTAGGAAGAGCATCCCAACTAGTTAAAGTAACATCTGATTCTTCTTCATAGCGAACCTCATCTTTGAAGACTAACCCATCCAGCTTACTTTCTTTATTCTCAACTTCATCTAACTCTCCAGCACTAAGTTCAAAGTTCTTCTTAGAATTAGTATCCGATTCTTTGAAACTCAATGTTTTATCAAGCCATTCAAGTTGAGGCTCATAAATACTAATCTTTTCTAAGATTGAGATTTCCCATTCTTTGTTAGCTTTCTGGATTAAGTAAACAAGGCCAATGCCAACAATGAGAAGAAAGAGAATTTCTCTTAAAACCTTCAATTGACGGGAGAAAGAGAGGTTTGTTTTAATTCTTGAAAAGTTAAAGTTGGACTGAAAGAGATCCTTCTGCATTCTCTTATTAAGAGCTCCCCATTCTGGATAGAGAGTCACTTCCATACTGCTTAGTATTGATGAAGTATTCTTCTTAACTGCTCTTGAATCGAATTCAAAAAGCTCATTCAACTCATCATATGTTAAACTCAAGTTAGGGCTAATCATATTGGCCATCTGAAACTTTTCAGAGAGGCCTTCTTCGTATTCAGGATAATGCTCTATAAAGAAGTCTCTTAAAATAAGCCCTAAAGAGTCATAGCTTATGCCAACAGCTTCACTTAATTGCAGTACCGTAATTTTCTTATGAACAAAAGTGTAGCTAATAAAGCTATTTTGTAGCCACGAGAACCACGAGTTTAGTGGACCTATCTGAGCATGCAATAGGGCATACTGGAAACGTTGAACCAGCTGACCAAGAGATTGCTCAGCTATAAAGAAGGCCTCCCAAAAGTTGTTAAAGTCAACTTCGTAGCGTCCTTGCCAAGTAAGAGCATCATAGTTTAGACCTAGCCATTGGCTAAAGTCTTTTAGCTGCTCTGCTGAATATGAAACCTTATCTTTCAAGACACTGATCCTTTATATAGTCCTCCTGTTTGAGTTTTCAAGTATTGAAAACTCACCAAAAGGCTTGTATGCCCGAATGGTACTAAAGCTTACGCTACACGCCGTTAGGCGAGCTGCTTGAACTCCTTTCCAGTAGCGGTAAAATGCTTTTAGCTTACTTCAATAAGTAAGGCTATCCCCTGCCCTCCGCCAATACAAGCAGAGGCTATTCCTCGTTTTAAACCGCGGGCCTTTAGTTGCCGCGCAAGACTTAAGGCAATTCTGTTACCTGAAGCGGCCAAGGGATGACCCAAGGCGAGTGCACCACCCCATATATTTAACTTTTCATTTGGAATGCTAAGCTCTTTTTGACAGCTTAAAACTTGAGCCGCAAAGGCCTCGTTTATCTCAAATAGGTCTATGTCTTTTAAGCTTAAAGAGCTTCTTTGAAGTAGGGCTTCAATAGCAGGCACCGGCCCTATACCCATAATTTTTGGGTCCACCCCAACAACGACACCATCGCGAATTCTTGCAAGTGGGTTTAGGCCATTATCCTCACAAAACTTCTCATTCCCTATTAAGCAAGAGCTTGCTCCATCAACAATTCCTGAAGCCGTTGCTGGTGTAACAACTCCATCCTTTTTAAAAGAAGAGCGTAATTTGGCCATGTCTTCTTTGGTAGAGTCTGCTCTTAAATGTTCATCTCTTTCAACCAGGCCCCTCTTGGTTTCAAAGGCCGTGATTTCTCCTTGAAGAAGATTTTCTTCATAAGCTTGAGCGGCCTTCTTATGGGATGAAACCGAATACTCTTCCGCCTGATCTCTAGTAATACCGTAGTTTTCTGCTAGGTTTTCGGCCGTCATGCCCATTGCACAGCCGGCATGCTTATCAGTAAGGGAATCCATCAGCATATCCACAGTCGGGAGTGAGCCGTACTTTGTACCAAAGCGCGAGCCGTATATAAGATGAGGAATATTGGACATATTTTCTGAGCCAGCAGCTATCACAGAATTCGCCTCACCTAAGACTATCAACTGCACGGCATCCAGAATTGATTGAGCTCCAGAGCCACAGAGTCTATTAAGGCAATGCCCAGGAGTCTCAATATTGGCCCCAGATTTAAGGGCCAAGTGCCTGCCTCCATACATGGTATCCGTTGTCGTTGGGACAACATTTCCTAAGATATATTGATCTACTTGAGCACCTTCGATTTTAGAGCTTTCAAGAACGCCCTTTGTGGCATGAACGGCAAGATCGACAGGGCTTACTTCCTTAAGACTTCCACCAAATCGGCCAAAAGGAGTTCTTCTCCCGTCTACTAGATATATATTTCGGTTACTTAGGTTGGACTGAAGCGTCATATTTTGCCTCCTTGAAGAGAATCGGTTTTGTTAGGTATTCTTAATATAGTCCTATTGTTTGAGTTTTCAAGGATTGAAATTTTAACTGAAAACTAAAGTGATTTAAAGGTTACAGAGATTTGAGTAAAAAGCGAAGCTCGCAGAGAAAACCAAGTAAGACAGAAGTACAAAGTGACGCTAGAAAGGCATTACTTATTTAACAGGAAGCTTCAATGACTGATATTTCCCAAGTGCGTTCTAAGAGATTCAAATTAAATGAAGAGAAAAGGCATAATTCTGAACTTAAGAAGATGCGTAACAAAAATAGTAAGCAATACACAAATGAAGTTAAGAAGTATGAAGTACAGCTTAGTCGAATGCAAGAAGAGTATGAAACAAAGATATCTAATCTCAAGCTCATGCTAGAGAGAAGGCTAAGCGAAGTAAGAAGTAAACAAGAGCTTAGAGTTGAAGATGAAA
This sequence comes from uncultured Bacteriovoracaceae bacterium, assembly GCA_937930825.1. Taxonomy (GTDB): domain Bacteria; phylum Bdellovibrionota; class Bacteriovoracia; order Bacteriovoracales; family Bacteriovoracaceae. The sequence continues at coordinate 11,845 of CALHBL010000252.1, read as the reverse complement.
ATAAGAGGATAGAGCAGGAACTCATCAATTTAAAGAATACGCACAATGCTCAAGTTGGCGAAATCTCAGAATCCCAAACCAATGAAATTGAAAGCATGCAAGAAAGCCATAGAAAGACCCTCGCAAATGCTAGACAGAAGTTTATTCAAGAAAAATCTAAGTGGAATACATAATGACCAAACCCGGAGATAGAAAATAATGGAATTTCAAAGTGATGGTGGAGTATTTATAAATGGAAGAGCTCAAATTTTAGAGATGTTCCAATACCTGACAAGTGAAGAGAGAAATCGCTTGATCAATCAAATTCGCATGAGAAACCCAGGCCTTGCTGAAGAGATCATGCAAACGGCATTAACATTCAAGTCACTTGTTTCTCTAAGTGATGAGTCCATTGCAAGGGTATTAAGTTACTGCAAGGCGCCGATCCTAGGTGTTGCTCTTAAAAGCTTAAATACTAATGATCAAAGGAAGATACTCTCTGTTTGCTCTAGAGAATATGCTGAAGAAGCTTATCGAGTTATGACAACAAGACTCTCTAATGAAACTAGAGATGTTGAACGAGCTTGTAGTAAAATAAAAGGTGTTATTGGAGCGCTTGTTAAGAAGAAGGTTATTTCTCTTTAAATATCTTCATTATAACAATACCCAACCTTTTTAGTTTTTTACTGAAAATAAAATATCAAGAACCTTAAACTGATAATCCCGAGTAAAACAAACTGTTTTTCGTAGGTGAGTTTTCAATACTTGAAAACTCAAACAGTAGGACTATATAAACCAACTATAGATAAATTTATTGTTTAGACTTTACACTTTCATGTTAAGATCTATGCCATGAAAAAAAATAATATCAAAATATCAGAACGGGGCTTTACTCTTGTTGAAGTCCTAATAGCAACTGCCATTATGAGTTTGGGCGCTCTCGCTCTTAGTGAACTAATGGGTACTCAATTTAAATCAGTGAAAACTATTGAATCTAGCTCTGAAGTAATTGGTCTTCTTAATGGAGTTAGAACAATTATTAGTTCATCAGATTCCTGTGAAGAAACTTTTGTAAGAAATCCAGCGAATGGAGGTAATCCTTATAGTTATAATCAAGTGGCGCTTAGCAACCCAATGCCAATAAGGAAAATATCAAAATCAACGGGAACAGTGACTAGCCAATTTATTGCTAATAGTGATGTCAATTCAGCGGAAGCTTATGGGAACGGGAATGTTAAAATTCTATCTTATACTTTAGATGACTCCCATTCTTCAGTAGGAATTCCAGCTGGGGAAACCATTGGAACAACACATTTGATTGTTGAATTCTACAGAGGAAAAGCAGTCCTTGGTCAATCAACGATAAAGAAGAAAATATTACTTAATGTTGAACGCGTCTCTCCAGGTGATAATAGAATACAGACATGCAGTACTGCAGCAGAGAGTGTAGGACTTGCGGTAGCAGTTTGCTCATCTCTTGACGGGAATTATGTACAAGGCTCTCCCGATGTTTGTGAGCTTCAAGACTATAGAGAGCTAGTCACTCCAGCACACAACCTTCTTTACCGGGCAGTGTCTGAAAATTATCTAAAGGACCTTTTTATGCTTGGTGATACTGGTGTGACAGAGCTTCAAGTAGGGGACGATCAATACGCCGACGATTTTACAGTAAATGCAGAAACAAGAATTAATGGTTGGACTTACATGTCAAGTGGGACAAGTATTACAACAGGTCCCTTTAGTGTTACAGGTAGTTCTGACTTTCACGGTCCATCTTTTTTTCACGGTGATATCACTGTAGTCAACCCGTATACGATTACTATGAACTCAGATAAAAACTTAAAGTATGACATAGCAGATATGCCTAATCAGATAGAAAAAGTTCGAAAAGTAAGGCCAGTAGAATTTAAGTGGAAATCTAATAATAAAAAGAGTTTGGGCTTTATTGCCCAAGAAATTAAAGAGCATTACCCACAATTCGTTACACAAGACCCAAAAACGAAGATCCACTCTGTAAACTATATCCAGCTAATCTCCGTTACGTTCAAGGCACTCCAAGAACTGGATCAGAAGATTGAGGTTCTCAAAGATGAAGTCATAAATATAAGTGAAGAAAATAGAGCTTTAAGAAAAGAAATAAAGAGAATTAAAAAGCCTTAAAGCTATAAGTCGTTGCTGGGGAAATTTTACCTTCATCCTGCACCATCACTTTGTGCCAAAGAAAGTTGGCGCTCAGCACTTTTAAAGACACCACAAGAGCTCAATCAAAGGGCTCAAATTCTCATAGTTGAAATATAAATAAAAAAAAGCCTTTTAAGAAATAAAAGGCTTTAGGTTGTAGGTACTTGCTGGGTAAGCTCTACCGTACTTTTACCCAGCACCGTCCATTTACGCTAATCTTAGAGTTCTCAGGGCCAAAAAGCTCTTGGCGCTCAGGTCTTTTAAAAGTAGCGATTAATCTTTCAGGGTAATCTCTTTTTTCTTCTTTTGTCATTTCAGTGAGAAGGCCATACTCATCATTTGTCAGGGGAGTTCCTGAAGGGTATTCCTTATCAACATAAGCTAGAACCCAGCCAGCAACGGCTATTGGGACTTCTGTCTTATGGCCACCTACCCCAACTCCATAACCAAAAGTATCAGAGGCTATTCCCGCAACCCCAAGCTGACAGCGCTCAGTGCTTAGAACAAGGCCTTCATAAGTATCCACATAGCACTTGCCATAAATCAACTCACCGACCAGCTCTTGATAATCGGCAACATCATTCCATACAGCATTCCAAACTCTTGAAGCTGTTAAGTCAGCAGGCTGTCCAGAAGACGTATTCACAACCTCTAGGCCTTCGTTACCCTGACCATTTACACTAGCTGATTTTCTAAGAATTATATTTCCCATACAAGACTCCATATAAAAAAATTATGCTATAATATTAACATGAAAAGACGTAAGTTCATAACAGGTATAGTCGCTGCAACTATTTTGCTAAAGGTAAAAATAGAAGAAAGCTTATTTCAAAGTGGTGTCTCTATAAATGATAAAGAAATTGATATCAAAGATAATACTATCAATTTACCGCCCAACCCTATTCCATTCAATGACGTTATAACTGTCAAGGTCAGTGATTTTGAAGACTATAAGATCTTAGCTTCGAGTAGTAATAAAATAATGAGTAAAACTGGTAATTTCAAAATTGATAAGTCAGGTACTTATACCATTCAATTTACAGGTCAAGATATAGGTTGGCTCATAGTCTAATTCTTACCAGCAATACCTTTTTATTTGCTATTACTTTCATATCTCAACACTAAGACTCAACTTTAGTAACTTTTTTAAATCACCAATATTCTTTCTTAGCTATAAGCCTTACTTAAAGTGTGCCGCTTAGTCTTTAAGGACCCATCAAAAACGGTCTTGCCAGAGGGGTAGCAATTGGTTTTCTATTGTGCTTATTGGGGCTTAGATAATCGACATGCTGTCGATTGATTATAATGATAAGCTCATCAAATTCTCCTAACTTTTCTCGTAATGATTTTATTCGTATAAATTGCTCTCTATAGCTATGAACTTTCCATCTTAAGGAATAACCGGTTGTAGGATTGGATATACTCAGTTCTTGAGATCCAATCCCATTGAAAAATAAGAAAGTCTCCCCATCTAGATTTTCTGGGAATTTAATTTTTATTTTAAGCTCTCCCCTATCAACGTAATTCTCTTTAAAATTGATCCAATCACCACTCTTATTTAAAAATACATTTGGCAGTGCTCTCTTTTTAAAAGAGCTTTCCCGCATTCCTTTAGTTGGATCAAATGAAAACGAAAAATTGTGTTTTAATTTAATATGGGTTTCATATTGAGCCTTTATATCAAAAACGTCAGCCTTCTCTATATTCAGCCTATACTCCTCACGCGGTTTTAATTCTTTAAATGAGTACTGCTTTTCATTGATCGTCATTTTGATTCTATTCAAAGTATATTCTCTTCTACTCTTAATGATGAGAGAGTTGCCTTCATACTTAAAATCAAAATCTGATAAAATATTCTTTAAATGACGAAGCTCTTTCTTTTCATTATTCTCATTATCCCAGAACCCCCTTAAGTCATCTGGAAGCTCTGCTTCAAAAGGGTTATTATAGCCTTGAGCTACAGGCTGCGCCCAATTATCATGGGATTGAAAGAATACAGCACCCATGGCCCCTTTAGCGAGGAGCGCTTCCCATTGCCTGTAAAGACGATCCACTCTCAAGAACACTGGAGTCTTTTCAAAGAAGGCGACAAAGCCACCAAGCTCACTTGCATAGAATGGAGTTCCTTGTTCTTGTAAGAGGCTTAGAGCGTTTTTCCAGTAGACGTCACCAGAATCAAGCATATTTACGCCAAGAATATTTACGGGATATTTTACGTAAGTTAGAAATGTTGAATATGAGAGAAAATCACCATCCCCCCGAGACTTAAGAACGACCATGCTCTCTTTTAAATTTTTAATACTTCTATCTCTAAACCTATTGAGTTCAAGTTCATTCCCTAAGACATTGAAGAGGACATAGGGATTACCCTCAACGTACCTCGAATGATCCCTATATTCTTTTGTAAGTTTTTTAATTTTTTCATTTTTATAGATCTTAATATTTTCCCAAGTAGTATCGGTAGGCTGGGAAATGATGAGCATATCATTTTCAGCAGCGATATTAAGAAGGGACTCTGAAGGTGAATGATAAACTCTTATACAATTAGCACCAGCACTCTTAATTTGCTTTATCCCATCAGACATACTCAACGTTTCTGACTCTTTAAAAGAGGGAATAATACATTTAATAAGAAAGGGCTGACCGTTTAAAAAGAACTTATTCTCTTTTATTTCTTTAATTGATGTAGAGTAGTTCTTTTTTTGAAGACAGCTAAACTTATTAGTTTCAATATGAAGTTCGACCTTATTTTTCTTCCAACCCATATCCCCGATATATCTAATGGGGTTTAATTTCTCTTGAAGCTTCTTTGATATAATAATTTCATCATTGTGAAAGATCTTAATACTTCCTGCTACATCATATTGATTTACAACATCAGGTAGAATAATAAGTTCATACTTCCCATTTTCTAGAGATTTAGTTTTTACTTTTATATCAGCAGTTACTAGATCCTCTCTCTTATAAAGAATATAGTCATTGAAGAGATAACTTGGATCTCCACAATTATGAAACACAAAGAAGTCATTTATAAATATAAGAAGGCCTATTAGAAAAGGGAAGACCAATATCTTATACCTCTTTCTAGTAGACAGAGCATCTGGGGCAATAGTTTTAACCAATGAAGCTGGAATCAAGTCGACATCTACACGATTTGTCCTTTTTACAATACCCCAGTCTTTATCTTTTGCTATTAAATCAATGAGCCCTAGCAAAGAGCTATAAATATCAACTATCAGAATCAAAGGGTAGAATAAGAAATGGGTTAGAAATACTATAAAAGAGAGTCTCTTACTAAATCTTCTGCCAAAGAAGAGGATACTCATAGGGGCAATGGTCATGATAGTGACGACGACAATTAATACTTTATAGTAAGGAAAAGACAATACGGAGTAATAGTATTCTTCTTTGTAAACTTTATAAAAGAAGACCGATAACATAGAAATAATCGGAGAGATCGTGATCGCAGCTAAGAAACTTTCAAATATAAAGTTTACTATATTTCGGTACCTCAACATGGCAAAACTCAACGCCCCAAAGCCAATCAACAGCAGAACTATTTGCTGTATCGTCGTCGTGTATTGAAGAAAGTAATACCAGCCAATAATATGGGATGAAATAATAAGAGGAAGAGCAAGGAGGTAGTAACAACCATGAAGTAAGAGGTGCACCTTATGCTTAATATCTATTTTCGCCCTGAGTATTTTAAAAAAACTCTTCATTAAAACTTGAGAATGACCATTACTCCATCGCCTTCTCCTTGAAATAAATGAGCTAAAGTTGGGAGCAACTTCTTCGTAAGAGCCAAAGTCACCATTGTAACCAATTCTCCTCCCCTCTAATAACAAATCATAAGAGAGTGCAGTATCTTCAGTTATGGAATCAGGAAGCAATCTCTTTTCAAATAATTCCGATTTAAAAATACAAGTTGTTCCAGTGAAGAAAGTATTTAGATTAAGCCATGAATATATACGATTGAAAGCTTCATTTCCGATATGGTTTTGAATAGAGTCCCATATTTGAAAAAAATGGCTCAAAGAAAGGGGCCGCCTCACAGATTGAATGACATCGGCATCACCAAGGTCAAGAATAGCGAGAGAAGAACTAATCCACTCTCTATCGGCCCTGTGATCTGCATCTAGGAACGCAATAAATTGTTCATCAAGAGAAGGCAGTACTCTATTTATATTCTCTCTTTTTCGACTTTCTCCAGAAAGAACTATATTGACTTTGATATTATCAAAAGACTCTTGATCTTCATATTCTTGCACGAGTCTATAAGAGTTATCATTCTCATCTTTTAACAAAATATAGATATTAATAAGTCCAATATAGTCTTGATTGACAATGCTTTTAATTGCATCGACAAGCCCAGCACCTTCATTATAGCTTGGAATAAGAACCGCAACAGATCCGTGGTCTCTTTCCCCAAAAGACTTTATTTTTCTAGGGACAAAATTGATAAGTAGAGCACCGATGAAATAAATAGGAGTGTAAAGAGAGAGGATACTAAGGAGAATAAGAAATATTATTAAAGATAAATTCATTGATAACAATTAAGGCTAAACTCGCGCTCTTGTCAATGAATAGTCATTTCACTTTGATTTTTCTTTAATTTCTTCTTCTTAGAAAGGTCTTATCTGCCATAGAGCTTTTGTTCATATTGATAATTTCTGTAGGATCTCCAGCACTGAGTATGATGGATAACTTTTAAATCTCCATAGTACGGCTCATTCTTCATTGTCTTATAATGACAATCTTTACCTGAGTTTTCAAATGATAAGAGAGCATCATTGAAACCAGTAATTGAAAGCCCTAAAGAATGGAGAATCTCTATGGCCACTTCGTCAGCATGATCTTCATGATTATAGTACCGATTGTTTTTTAGACCAACTCTCTTGCCTATCATTCTTACCTCTCTTCTAAAGTCTAAAAGGTAGGAAGAGATCGCTTCAATGATATTAGAAGAGTTTTCAAAATGCTTCGCTCGCCGCTCAAAGAGCTTCTTATCGATTCCTCTAAGAGCACTTACTTGTCGGTCATAATCTTGCTCAGGAACACCATAGGTCTGGGTAAAAACTTCTTTGAAGGACATCCTAGTGTCTTTGAAACAATCACTTAAGATCGCCTTCATCTTTTGTGCTCTTTCATTCAAGTTATTAAGGTTCATTTTTTCAAAGACGAGGGGCACTCCACCTTTTGAAATATTCAAATTATCAACGGCCATGAGGTAGGTATTATATTCAGTTTTTGCTTCAAAGCACTGGTAAATAAAACTCTTAGAGTCTAAGAGAGACAGCAGTATTTGCGTGGCCGATTGTCTTCTTGTAGCAAGGTCATAGGGAATTCCTTGGAGAGCAGCATGAGAAAAGTCGCTGCTGTAGAAAGTCAAATTATTCAAATATATCATTTGGCTTGATAGGCGGTGATCCCTTTGAATAGTCTCACCTGTATAGAATGGCCTTCCATCACTCTTATAATACTTTTTTTGAGGGTGACTATTTCCTTGATTATCTATCCATTGCAGCAGCAGGTGGGCCAGTTCGTGAGCAACTGTGCCCATGATATTCTCATAAGAGCTTTCCAATAAGCCTGTATAGAGAATGATCATATAAGGAGTTTGCTTTGTCGCTTGAAACTTTTCATTGATATAAGGTCCTGGTGAAAAGCCCAGAGCTTTCCTAGAGTCTAAGATAACTACTCCTGGAGGCTTCTCATTCTTAATCTTATTAGGGTAAAGCATTCTAAACTTGGAATGGATCGCAGCTACTTTTTCCTTAATATCTGTATGTATTTTGGGGTTGAGATGCCTGTAAACAATGGGAGGAGCTACAAAGCCTTCGGTACCGTCAGCCGCTTCGAATGAAGCCTTATGATAGACCTCAAAGTAATTATCTAATTTAGACTCCTCTATCACTTTATGAAGAGGGAGAGCGAGAACTTCACCTTGAATGAGCAAAGTAATTAAGAATAGGGTAACTGTAATGAGTTTATTTTTCATATGACGTGATCTGCATTAACCATGCCAAATCAGTCATTCTTAGTGAGCTCCTAGTGAGTAGTCGGAAGATAAGCTCAGGGCAAGTGTATAAAGTTTGGACATCCGCATGGATTTTCAAGAGAAGACTTCACTTGTAGCTATTTAAGGTTCAAGTTGCGAGTGTGGCAAAAACCACACTCGAGCATTACTTTCCTGAAATTAACATATCCAGGTTTTTATTGAAATTTACTGATCTTTCACACGGTATCTGGGCACCAGTATGGCCAATTAATACACTGACCGCCTAATCTTCTAATGGACTTAGTAATGAACTGTAGAGATGAGCCCATCTAAGTAAATGAGGTTTACTAGTATCCTATTGATAGCAAATAAGTCACTCTTATTAAGTTCTTTAATTTTCGTTTCGCCTAACCGCTCGTTCTCAGCTTTGTACTTATTCGCAATACAGTCGAGAATAGTGACCCCTTCTTCAAGTCCTTCTTTATTAAGATTTTTTGCATGCATTACCAGCATATCCATCTCTAATAGTTCTAGTTGAAGCCCGAACTTGCTAAAAACTATTCTATTGCTAAATTCTTCGTCCAATATTAGCTCTATAGCATCACCTTTATATTTCAAGCCAACATAGCAGCCATCACCTATTGCTTTGGTTTTATTTTTCAAAGCAAAGGATGGGGAAGAAAGTAAAAAGAGAATAGCTGATATGCTAAATAGTAAATAAATACGCTTTTTCACGAAGAGTCCATTGTTAAGAGATTATTAATTCCCAACAAGGATATCATTTACTAAAAAAAATTAGATTCGATGTAAAAGGTATAGTGAGAGAATAAAACTTAGTCATATTATCTATTCAATATGCAAAGAAACTAACTAAGACCTCTTCTTCCGCGATAAGCTTTGAGGTTTTTTTGAAACTCGGCAAGTTCTTTATCGGATAATTGAGAGCCTACATTGGGCTTGGAGTCATCTACAATACGATGCTCGGTTAAGACATTTACAGTGGTGCGCAGGCGATCGCTAATGGTAATCATTATATTACTTACCCAAGCTGGGCATGATTTGAGTACTTTTCTGATCTCTGATTTTCTAACGGCAATTAATTCGGAATCCTCTGAAGCTATGGCCGTTGCACTCCTTGGGTCGTCACTGAACATGCTTAACTCGCCAATAAAGTCCTCAGCTCCAACAGATGTAATAGGGATTAGCTTTCCCTTCTCATCTTTTAATATTTGAATTTCTCCGTAGGCAACAATATAGAGGAATGAAGACTTCTCACCTTCAGCAAAGACAACTTGGCCTTTTTTGAACTTAATAGGTTCATCAAAATTACTCGCAGAATCGCTCATCTATACCTCCAGATAATAGAGTTCCGTACCGAAGCCCTAGAGTTGATATTTGAAATGTTTTAACCCCTAGAGTTTGACCAATTATTTGCCCTAGCATGGCCCCACCAACAATTGTCTTAGATCTCTTTCCCAAGAAGGGAAATTTCTCTTCAAGCTTTTCATGAGAAATTCCTTTTAAGCTTTCTCCAAAGCTTAAGAATTGATTAAAGCCAATACTCGTTCCATTCACAGCTTTAGGATCAAACTTATCCAGTCCTTTTATCATACCACCTAATGCGGTCATGGAGCCAGCAACACACAGTAAGTGAGGACTCTTATATTCGGAAATTTTGGAGCTAGAAAGGATTTCAAACATATTCTGCTCAAATACTCCATCACCATGCCAGTCAGTGGCCCTCACGCTTCCAAAGGGAAGGCTAATAGAAGATATTACCTCAAAAGGATCTACAGCGACCTTAATAAATTCAGTAGAGGCACCACCGATGTCCATGATAGTAATTTCGTCACCCTCAACATCGCTGCCTTTTACTACACCATAAGAGGTATAGAAGGCTTCTCCTTCACCGTTAATTATGCGAACTGTGAGGCCCAACTCTTTTGATACCCTACCAAAGAACTCACTTGCATTCACCGCCACCCTTGAAGCCTCTGTGGCCGTCACGATGACATCGCTTGCTTTCAGCCCATGCTTCTTGATGAGTTGAGAGTACTCTTCTAGTGCACTAAAACTCTCCTCAATTGCCACCGGTAAGAAAGCATTCGTTTTATCTAAATTGCGACCAAGCCCTGTTACACGACTTTCATTTTCTAATTCCTCAAAAGTGTCTCCAGTAACTTTTGCTACTAAGAGCAAGACAGTATTTGATCCAATATCTATGGAAGCTCTATTCATTACTTACCTCGTATCACTTTGTGGATATTTTCAGGCCTATAGTCTTTTATCAATCCGTTCTCACAGAATATGCCCTCTATTAGCGAGGAGGCCGTAACATCAAAACTAGGATTAATAGCACCTGAGTCTAATGGGCATATTCTTTGGCCCATAGCACTCAACACTTCATCCTCTGGCCTAAGCTCTATTTCAATATCATCGCCCGTCTGAGCTTCAAGATCAAAAGAACTCGTTGGTGCAACGACATAAAAGGGAACACCATAGTGCTTAGCTACAATCGCGAGAGTTGAGCTTCCAATTTTATTGGCCGTATCTCCATTACTTACAATTCTATCAGCTCCAATAAAAATAGCATCAATTAATTTATTTCTCATTAAGTAAGAAAAAGCGCCTTCTACAGAAACACTATGAGCTATTCCAGAAACACTTAACTCGTAGGCCGTTAGCCTTCCCCCTTGTAAGTAAGGTCTTGTTTCAGAAGCGTAGACATGCTCTACCCTGCCCGAAGAATGATAATGCTCAATCACGCCTAGCGCAGTTCCCATTGGCCCGCAGGCAAGAAAGCCAGTATTACAAAGAGTCATAAGTCTTAATTTCTTATCACCAAATTTACTGTGAAGTTCCGTCGCTGCCAACTTCGCCATGGCAAGATTGTCATCATAGAGTTTTTTCATTTGCTCAGTTGCAAAATTCTCAACGAGGTCATTAAGCTCACTGCCTTGCTTACCCTCTTTTAAGAAATCTTCTATAAGTTTAACTACTCTATCAACTTCAAACGCCAGATTTACAGCGGTTGGCCTAGCACTCTTCAAGAATAGAGCAGCTTCTCTTAATTCCGAACTTTCAAATTGAGGGTTCTCGTTAAGCCAAAGCACTATGCCAAAAAGCGCAGTAAAGCCGATGAGTGGCGCTCCTCGCACAATCATTACTTTAATTGCCTCATGAGTTTCTTCTAATGTCTTGATCTCATGAAAAACTTCTTTTCCTGGTAGTCTTCTCTGATCTATCAAAGTAAGTTTCTTATTCCTCCAAGCAAGGGGTTCAACTCTGCTCATTGAAATACTCCTTTTAAAAATTTATTCGTTACTTTTGGGCCAAGCTTCTCAACTAATAATACTCGTTCTTTCTCTAATACCTTTTGAGAAAATCTTCTTCCCTTTCGCTTAAGTAGAGATGAGGATAGTTTCTTTACACTAAAGTACTTATCAAAGAGGAGACCTTTCTTATTAAGTTTAGCAATCAGAGGAATCCTTCTTGAGCCCGTCAGGTTTTGCCACTTACGGGATAGGCCGTACTCATCGGTAATATAGAATTTTAACAAATGAGACTTAGTGTGGGAGAGAGATCCTTGAGCTTCTATGACAGTATAATTCCCAACGGAAAGATTGCTAGGATTGAAAGAAGCATCACCATTACTCCAGCTAACGGTGTAAGGTGTCACGCCTC